>JBBAVQ010000010.1:0-27249 GCA_040397625.1 Pirellulales bacterium
CCACGCGGAGCGGCGTGGTGAAGAAGACCGCCCTCGAGCAGTATCGCCGTCGGCGAACCAAGGGGCTGATCGCGGTCAAGCTCCGCGACGGCGACGAGTTGGTGGATGCCGTGATCACGAAGCCCGGCGACGAACTTGTCCTGTCAACGGCGAAGGGCATGGCGATCCGCTTCCCGGAATCGGACGCGAGGCCCATGGGCCGCGACACGAGCGGGGTTCGTGGCATCAAGCTCGGTGCCGGCGACCGGCTCGTCGGCATGGTGGTGGCCGATCCCGATGCCACCCTGCTCACGGTTTGCGAGAACGGCTATGGCAAGCGGACGCCGTTTGGCGCCGGCACGCCCGTGTCGGGGCCCGCGCCCGGCGAGGAGGGCGACGAGGCCGCCGTCGAGCCGGAAGCCGGCGATGCCGCCGGCGACGAGGCCGATGGTGACGCTGGATCGAGCGGGGCGCGGTATCGCACGCAGCGTCGCGGCGGCAAGGGCATTCGCGACATCAAGGCGACCGCCCGCAACGGCTCGGTCGTTTCGATCGTCTCCGTTCGTGACGACGACCAGGTGCTGATGATGACCGCTCGCGGCAAGATTCAGCGGGTGAACGTTCGCGAGATCCGGCCGATGGGCCGCAACACCCAGGGCGTGCGGATCATGCGGGTGGACGACGGCGACGCGCTGGCAGCCGTGGTGCCCGTGCCGCCGAGCGAGCAGGAAGAAGCCGACGCCCCGCCGCCGGCCGAGGCCTGAAACGGCCGCCGACCTCTTTTTGATCAGTCCCGGAGCATAGGGCTACGCCATGAAGATCGCGGTCGTCGGGACTGGCTACGTGGGGTTGGTGACGGGCACGTGCTTTGCCGACAGCGGCAACTCCGTCACCTGCCTCGACATCAACGCCGACAAGATCGCGCGGCTCAACCGCGGTGAGATTCCGATCTACGAGCCCGGCCTCGAGGAACTCGTCCAGCGGAACGCCAAGGCCGGCAGGCTGCGGTTCACCACCGACACGGCCGAGGCGATCCGCGGCGCGGAGGTGGTGTTTCTGGCGGTCGGCACGCCCCCAGCCGCCGACGGTTCCGCCGACCTCTCGGCGCTCTGGAAGGTCGTCGAGTCGATCGGTCCGCACCTTGACCCCCGCGCCGTCGTCGTCACGAAGAGCACGGTGCCCGTGGGGACGTGTGCGGGGATCGAGCGGCGGTTGAAGGCGGCACTCGGCCGCGACTGCCGCGTCGCCAGCAATCCGGAGTTTCTCAAGGAAGGGGCCGCGATCGAGGACTTCCAGAAGCCCGATCGCGTCGTCGTCGGCGTGCGTTCGCCCGAGGTCGGCGAGATCCTGAAGACGCTCTACGCCCCCTTCCTCCGCACCGAAAACCCGTTCCTCGTGATGTCGCCCGAGAGTTCGGAGATGACGAAGTACGTGGCCAACGCCCTGCTCGCCACGAAGATCAGCTTCATCAACGAGGTGGCGAATCTCTGCGAGCGGATGGAGGCCGACATCGACGACGTCCGCCGAGGCATCGGCCACGACAGTCGGATCGGGTTTGCGTTTCTGTTTCCGGGAGCGGGCTATGGCGGCAGCTGCTTCCCGAAGGACGTGCAGGCACTGGCGTCGATGGCCCGCAGCCAGGGCCTCACCCCGCGGATCCTTGCGGCGGTCCACGACACGAACCTCGCTCAGAAGCAGGTGCTCGGCGAGAAGATTGCCGCCCACTTCGGCGGCGCCCTGGCCGGGAAGAAGATCGCCGTCTGGGGGCTCGCCTTCAAGCCGCGGACCGACGACGTCCGCGATGCCCCAGCGATCGACCTGATCGAGCGGCTCCTCGCGGGCGGCGCGACCGTGAGCGTGTACGACCCCGAAGCGATGGACAACGTTCGGGCGATCTATGGCAGCCGGCTCACCTACGCGGATGGAAGTCTCGAGGCGATCGACGCCGCCGATTGTCTGGCGATCGTGACGGAGTGGGGCGATTTTCGGCGGCCCGATTTCGATGCCATGGCTTCAAGGATGCGGGCGAAGGTGATTTTCGACGGCCGCAACCTCTACTCACCCCACGAGATGAAGGCCCGCGGTTTCGCCTACCACGCCATCGGGAAGGCGCCGGTCTGAGGCCAGTCACGGTCGATCCGCGCGATCGAGTGCGTGGCCCATGAGAGCCGACCGGCCGTAAGGCCGCGGGCTACCAACGGTGGAGACGGCGTCTTTTGGCGGTTCGCCCCACGCCTTACGGCGTTGGGCTTATACGGCAGGCGTTCAAGCCGACCGGCCGTAAGGCCGCGGGCGTCCCAACACGCAGGAGCCAGTGTTCAAGCCGACCGGCCGTAAGGCCGCGGGCGGTGCGCTGCGATGGCGACCGTCCGTCAGTCTCGTGATAGGGATCCTTCACGGTGGTTTGACACGCTCGGTGGGGCAGGGTTCAATCTTCGCGCATGGGAACAGCTCGGGCGAATCGTCCCCGCGGTCGCCGTTCTGGCCGAACCCCGGTCCCTTTCCTCCATTCTTTCGGAGCGTCTCGATCGTGAAGCGACCAGTCATCCACGCGTCCATCGCCGTCTCGATTCTCGCCCTCGTCTCGCTCGCCGGGTGTGGTGGCGCACCTGTGAATCCCGAGGCTCCGCCTTCCGGCTTTTCGGGCAATCTCTTCTATGTGCTCTGGTGGCTCCTCGGCATGGGCGGCTCCGCCCTCGCCCTCTTTCAGGCGTGGCAGTTCTTCCAGTGGATGGAGGCGCAGCCGGCCGGCACCCAGAAGATGATCGACATTGCCGGCTACGTCCGGACGGGAGCCGACGCCTACCTCAAGCAGCAGTACAAGGTCGTGGGCTGGGCGTTCCTCGCCATCTGCGCGCTGCTGCTCTGGATGGCCCTTGGCCTCGGTGTCCAGAGTCTCTGGGTGCCGTTCGCCTTCCTCTCAGGCGGTTTCTTCTCCGGCCTCGCCGGCTGGTTCGGCATGAAGACAGCCACGCTGGCGAGCAATCGCACCGCCGCCGGTGCGGAGCGTTCGCTCAACGAAGGGCTCCAGATCGCCTTCCGCTCGGGCGCCGTGATGGGGCTCACGGTCGTCGGCCTCGGCCTGCTCGACATCCTGCTCTGGTTCTTCATCCTCTACTGGCTGGTGCCGATGCTCGGCTTCAAGCCGCTCTCGCTCGAGGAGATCACGGTCACGATGCTCTGCTTCGGGATGGGGGCGAGCACGCAGGCCCTCTTCGCCCGCGTCGGTGGCGGCATCTTCACCAAGGCGGCCGACGTGGGTGCCGACCTGGTGGGCAAGGTGGAGCACTCGATCCCCGAGGACGACCCGCGGAATCCTGCCACGATCGCCGACAACGTGGGCGACAACGTGGGCGACGTCGCCGGCATGGGCGCCGATCTCTACGAGAGCTACTGCGGCTCGATCCTGGCGACGGCGGCCCTGGGTGTGGCTGCGTTCACGGGCGACGGAGCGATGCAGCTCAACGCCATCTTTCTGCCGATCGCCATCGCGGCGGTCGGCACGCTCCTCTCCGTCTGGGGCATCTACCAGGTTCGCACCCAGGAAGACTCCTCGCAGAAGGCCCTCCTCGCCGCCCTTGCCAAGGGGATCAACTTCTCCACCGTGGCGATCGTGGTCGCCACCTTCGCCATCACGTTCCTGCTCATGCGGGGCTTCTCCCACCTGGGGATCGCGGTCTCGGTGATCGTCGGCCTCGTCGCCGGCTGGCTGATCGGCAAGTGGACGGAGTACGCCACGAGCAACGAATACGCTCCGACCAAGGAACTCGCCGACCAGGCTCTGACCGGCCCGGCGACGATCATCATCGGCGGTGTCGCCGAAGGCATGCTCTCCACCTGGGCTCCGGTGCTGATCACTGGCGCCGCCACGCTCCTCGCCTTCGGCTTCGCCAACGGCTTCAACTTCTCCGATCCCAACCAGTTCGCCCTCGGCCTCTACGGCGTCGGCATCGCAGCGGTCGGGATGCTCTCCACGCTCGGCATCACGCTGGCCACCGACGCCTACGGCCCGATTGCCGACAACGCCGGCGGCAACGCCCAGATGGCGGGCCTTCCTGAGATCGTTCGGGAGCGGACCGACGCACTCGACGCCCTGGGCAACACGACCGCCGCCACGGGCAAGGGCTTCGCGATCGGCTCGGCGGCCCTCACGGCGCTGGCGCTGCTCGCGGCCTACGTCGAGGAGGTGCGCATCGGCTTCGATCGCTGGGGCCACGCGGCCGTCGTCACGCGGGACGGCGTCCAGGAGGTGGCGGCCGGCGGCAGCAAACTCGCGGCCGGCGACTGGATGAAACTGGCTGACCGCCTCGTGGTGTCGGTCGGCGACAAGGCCGAAAACAACCGTGTCTTCATGGTTCTCGATCCTGCGGTTCTCGACGGCCGCCGCGGCCGCGATGGCAAGGAAGTGCTCCCGGCCTCGGTCGAGGGCCTGTCGGGGGCCGTCCGCAACTCGGTCGCCAAGACGGCGCCGGCGGCGGAGCTGGTTCAGCGGCTCACCAACGAGAATCGGATCGTGGACGTGAAGAAGGCCACGATGCAGGACTACATGCGGTTCTACGACGTCACGCTCATGAACCCGAAGGTGCTCGTCGGCATGTTCGTGGGGGCCATGAGCGTGTTCGTGTTCTGCGCCCTGACGATGAAGGCCGTGGGCCGGGCCGCCAAGGGCATGGTGGAGGAGGTCCGCCGCCAGTTCCGCGAGAAGCCGGGCATCATGGAGGGGACCGAACTGCCCGACTATGCGGCCCCCGTGGCGATCAGCACCAAGGCCGCGCAGAAGGAGATGGTGCTGCCATCGGTGCTGGCGCTCGCCGTGCCGGTGGTCACCGGGCTTCTCCTGGGCGTCAGCGGCGTGCTCGGGCTCCTCGTCGGCGGCCTGACCACGGGCTTCTGCGTGGCCGTGTTCATGGCCAACGCCGGCGGTGCCTGGGATAACGCCAAGAAGCACATCGAGAGCGGCGTGCACGGTGGCAAGGGGAGCGACGCCCACAAGGCGGCCGTGGTGGGCGACACGGTGGGCGATCCCTTCAAGGACACCAGCGGCCCGAGCCTCAACATTCTCGTCAAGCTGATGAGCATGGTGAGCGTGGTGGTCGCCGGCCTCGTGGTGCGATACTCGCTCGAGGCGCTGGGGATCTTCTGAGGGGATCGATCGCGAGTCGGGGCAGTCGGACCGGGCGTTTGGTTGGCGAACTCGCGAGCAGGGCCCCGCGGCCGGCGGGAGACATGCTCGGACCTGGCGGCATTTGTGATTTCTAGGCTCTGACGGAATGTCGGAGTCTTGTGTCCACAAATGTCACCAGGTCCTGTGCGTGCCCCCCGACCGACCGCTCCTCCGTGTGCGGTGACGAACGGGCCGGCAGTTTCGGCGGAGTGGGTCGGGGGAACGCGCAGAAGACGGTGACACTTGCGGACGTTGGACTTGGCTCTACCGTTGGGGCATCGAACTCGCAAGTGCCGCCGGCTTCGAGCATTTCACCGCCCGCTCCGATTGGACGCGGGTTTCCCTGGGCCGTCCAACGGATACGCTGCCTCTCATGCAACCCGGATTCGCATTCGAGATCGCGGCGACGGACGGTGCAGCGCGGGCGGGAACGCTCACGACGCCCCACGGCAGCGTGCCCACGCCCCTGTTCATGCCGGTGGCCACGCTCGCCAGCGTGAAGGGAGTCGATATCGGCCGCGTTCGCGAGACCGGCGCCGGGATGGTGCTCTCCAATGCGTATCACCTCCACCTGCGGCCCGGCGAGGAGCTGGTCGAGCAGGCGGGGGGCGTGGCGGCGTTCATGGGATGGAATGGTCCCACGCTCACCGATTCGGGCGGCTTCCAGGTGTTCAGTCTCGCACAGCAGGTGAGGGTCACCGAGGCCGGCGCCTTTTTTCGCTCCCACATCGACGGCCGCGCGGTCGAGTTCACGCCCGAGAACTCGATGCGGATTCAGGAGCGGATCGGCGCCGATGTCGCCATGCAGATGGATCATGTCGTGGCACTGCCTGCCGAGCGGGCGGTGGTGGAAGACGCGATGCGGCGGTCGCTTCGCTGGGCCGAGCGGTGCCGGGCGGCGCACACGCGATCGGATCAGGCACTCTTCGGGATCGTGCAGGGCGGCCTCGATCCGGAACTTCGGCGGGAGAGTGCCGAGGGGCTGAGGGCGCTCGGATTCCCCGGTTACGCGGTCGGCGGCTTGTCGGTGGGGGAGGGACCCGAGGCGATGGTGGCGGCGCTGCACGCGACCATGCCCCACCTCCCTGCGGATCGCCCGCGCTACCTCATGGGTGTGGGGCAGCCGGACGACATCATCGCGGCCGTCGCCGCCGGCATCGACATGTTCGACTGCGTGCTGCCCACACGGTGCGGCCGCAACTCGCTGGTCTACACGTTCGCCGGGCAGGTAAGGCTGCGGAACGCCAGGCATGCCACCGACGAGCGGCCGCTGGAGGAGGGGTGCCCCTGCGTCGCCTGCCGGCATGGCCGGCGGTACCTGCGGCACCTGTTCCTGGCGGGTGAGATGCTGGGGCCGGTGCTGGCATCGATTCACAACCTCACCTTCTATCAGCGGCTCGTCGCCAGGCTGCGGGAGGCGATCGTGGCGGGCTCGCTCCTCACCGTGGTGGCGGAACTCCGCCGGGGGATGGCCGCCGGGGATGACCGCGGCACCGGCTCCTGACCGGGAACGCGTGGCGTCCGGTCGTGACGCACCGCCCTTGTCGCTCGCGCGCTATGACCACTACATTTTCGGGCTTGGCATGACGGGGTCGCCCCCGGCAGTCGCCGTTTTTCAGCCGGATGGCCGCATGACCACACTCCCGATGACCTCCCCCCTGCTGCCGACCGCCGTGGCGACGGTGTGCCTCGCGCAGGCGGCCGAACGTCCGGATCCGCCGTTCGCCCTGCAATACCTGCCGCTGATCGCGATCGCCGCGGCGGCCTACCTGCTCCTGTTTCGGCCCGAGCGGGAAAGGATGAAGAAGCAGCAGGATCTCCTCGCGGCCATCAAGAAGAACGACCGGGTGGTGACGTCGTCTGGCATCTATGGAACGGTCGCCAGCGTCGACAGGGAGGCGGACCGGGTGACGCTCA
Source organism: Pirellulales bacterium (assembly GCA_040397625.1). Lineage (GTDB taxonomy): Bacteria > Planctomycetota > Planctomycetia > Pirellulales > UBA1268 > QWPN01. The sequence goes on from JBBAVQ010000010.1 coordinate 7,061, forward strand.
AGATCGACGAGTCGTCGAACGCCAAGCTCACCGTGACGCTCTCGAGCCTGGCGAGGGTGGTGCGTGACGGCACTGCCGGCGGAGACGACGGTGGTGGCTGAGCGGAAGCGCGGTCGCAGGGCACCGCCGAGACCGAGATCAAGACCAAGACACGGATTCAGGAACGGGACTGAGGCATGAACATGTCGAGCATCGCAGTGGGCATCATCGCACAGACCATGGCATCCGCCGCGGCGACCGAGGCGTCCGTGCCGTGGTGGCGTGAGAGCTGGGCCTTGTGGGGCATCGCGCTGCTCACGCTGGCGGTGCCGATATTCGTCGCGCGGCTGATCGCGGGGGCCCTGCGGGCGTCCGACATGTGGGGCCGGATCGCCGCCGTGCTCGTCGCGCTCACCGCCGGCCTGGTGATCTGCCGGCTGGGCTGGCCTCCGCGGCTGGGCATCGATCTCAAGGGCGGCCTGATCCTCGTCTACGAGGTCGACAACTCCAAGCAGTCGGCGGCGCGGGCCGACGATGCGATCCGCCGCGTGGAGGGCATCCTCAAGTCGCAGGATGGTTCCCAGGGCACGGTGCGTCGTCGTCAGGGAGGCGGGATGACGGTGCGGCTGGCGACGGCCGACACGCAGGCCCGCGAGGCGTTCACCGCGGCGGTCAAGGGAGCGGAGTTCGACCGGGTTCAGGTCCGCGAGACCAGTCGCCGCGCTGCCGACGCCGCTCTCGAGATCGACTACGACGTGGTCGCCGAGGCGTCCCCCGTGCCCATGGACAAGCTTGTCGCGGCCGTGAGCCGCCGCGTGAATCCGGGCGGCCAGAAGGAAGTCACCGTCCGGCAGTACGGGCTGGATCAGATCGAGGTGATCATCCCCGAGGTGGAGCAGTCGGAGGTCGACCTGATCAAGCGGGTGGTGTCGAGCGCCGGCGTGCTGGAGTTCCGGATCCTGGCCAACCGCGACGACCCCCGCCATCGCGCGGCGATCACGCTCGCCGAGAAGACCGCGGGCCAGACCGTCCGTCAGGGCGACGAGACGCTCGCCCGCTGGGTGCAGGTCGATGTCAAGAAGATGGACCCGACGGGTGATCGTCGGCTGGTCACGCGGGAGAATGCCGACGGCGGCCAAGACATCCTGGTCATCAACGACCCGTTCAATGTCACCGGCGGAGATCTCGGCCGCGTGAGCCCGAGCCTCGACGAAAGCCTCGCGCCGTGCGTGAACTTCACGTTCACGTCGAAGGGGGCGCCCCGGTTCGGGCTGCTCACGGGCCGCAACTTGCCCGATCCGGCGAACGGGCTCGAGAGCCGCCTCGGCATCCTGCTCGACGACGTCGTCCAGTCGGCGCCGTCGATCAAGAGCACGATCACCTCGTTCGGCCAGATCACCGGAAACTTCAAGCAGCCGGAAGTCGATTTCCTGGTCGAGGTGCTCAACGCCGGCAGCCTTCCGGCAGCCCTCCGCAGCGAGCCGATCAGCGAGCAGCGGATCAGCTCGCAGCTCGGCGACGACACGATCAAGTCGGCCCGTCTCGCCATGATCCTCGCGACGCTCCTCGTGCTCACCTTCATGCTGGCCTACTACCGGTTCTCCGGTTTCGTGGCCGACCTTGCGGTGCTCCTCAACATCGTGCTCGTGGTGGCGGTGATGATCTCCTTCAAGGCGGCGTTCACCCTCGCCGGCCTCGCTGGCCTCGTGCTCTCGGTGGGCATGGCGGTCGATGCCAACGTGCTGATCTACGAGCGGATGCGAGAGGAGATGGACCGCGGGGCGGCCGTGCGGATGGCCATTCGCAACGGGTTTGCCCGCGCGTTCTCGACGATCGTCGACTCCAATCTCACCACCCTGATCACCGCGGTGGTGCTGTTTGCGATCGGCACCGACCAGCTCAAGGGGTTTGCGGTCACGCTCTTCTTCGGCCTGCTCCTCAACCTGTTCACCGCGGTGTTCTGCTCGCGGGTGGTATTCGATCTCGCCGAGCGAAACCGCTGGATCACGACGCTCTCGATGGCCCGAATCTTCGGCCAGCCGAGCTTTCAGTTCGTGAAGTGGATGAAGCCGGCGATCATCGGCTCGCTGCTCTTCATCCTCGCCGGCCTGGCGGCCGCCTGGCACCGCGGCCAGGGCCTGTTCGACATCGATTTCACCGGCGGCACGAGCGTGCAGGTGGAGTTCAAACCTGACCAGCCGCTGGGGATTGCCGCGGTTCGCGATGCCGTGGCGTCGCTGCCCGATGCGGCGGTGAGTGCCGTGTCGACGCCGGGGTCTGCTCCCGACCTGCGGTACAAGATCGACACGTCGCTCCGCGGCGCCGATGCCGGTGAGGTTGAGTCGCGGATCCGCGACCTGTTTCCGGGCCGGCTCGCGACCTATGGCATGGATATCGTGGACGTCGTGTCGCGGCCACGCGATGCCGCCAAGGAACCGGCTGCGGAGCCGCGGACCGTGACGGCTGCCACCCTGCGGTTCCCGCAGAAGATCAGCCGTGTCACGCTGCGCGAGAACGTGAAGCGGGCGCTCGAGACGGAGCAGATCGGCGACGCCGACTTCGAACTCTCGTCGGCCGATCCGGGGGCTGCATCCGGCCGGGCGTGCAGCGACTGGACGCTGACGTCAACGCTCGATCCGGCATCGACCCGCGGGATCCTCGAAGGCGTGAAGGCGAAGCTCGCCGAGACGCCGGTCTACCTCGCGGCCAATGCGATCGGCGGCAAGGTCGCCGGCAACACGCAACTCACGGCCGCCTACGCGCTGCTGGCAAGCCTGCTGATGATCGTGCTCTACGTCTGGATCCGCTTCCAGAACGTGGCGTTTGGCCTGGCGGCGGTGATCGCGCTGGCCCACGACGTGCTCGTGGCGGTGGCCTGCCTTGCCCTGAGCACCTACGTGGCCCCGTTCCTCGGCTGGGCGCTCGTCGACGACTTCAAGATCAGCCTCGATGTCGTCGCCGCCCTCCTGACGATCATCGGCTTCTCGATCAACGACACGATCGTGATCTTCGATCGGTTGCGTGAGCTTCGCGGCAAGGGGCGGTACGTGACCGCCGCCATGGTCGATAAGGCGGTCAACCAGACGCTGAGCCGGACGATCCTGACGTCGGGCACGGCGTTCCTGGCCACGCTGATCCTCTACGCCGTCGGCGGCCAGGGGATCCACGCCTTCGCGTTCACGATGCTCGTCGGCATCATCGTGGGTTCCTACAGCACGATCTACATCGCCTCCCCGATCGTGCTCTGGCTGCAGCACGCGTTCTCCGGCGAGGAGCGGCCGGCGCGGAGCGGGGCGGCCACGACCGCCTGAGGCCTACGGCCGACGGCGAGGTGCAGTTGCAGCGATTCTGCTCGGGAGGGGCCATGGGCAACCCCTGCGGGACGTGCCGGAGGGGAGGGTGGCCTCGCCGGTGGTGAAGGTTGCCGGACCCACCGACGGTCGGCGCCGTCGTCGGGCGGGGGGCATGGTTGCCTGGCGACGCATGCGGCCGGCATCCGTCGCACTCCAGGCGAGGGCGACGTGGGCAGGATAGCAAGCGGTGTGCGGTTTCTTGTCGGCGTCGGCATGATCGCCGCCGGCGTGACGCTGGCGGTTCCTGCAGGGCGGCTGGCAGCGGACGCCTGGACGGCGGCCCACCCATCTGCCGCCGTCACCGGCCATGGGCCTGCCCAGCCGCCTGGGATTCCCCGAGAGGTGCCGACGATGGCCGTCCCAGCCGCGGCGCCCGACGCATGGCTCGTCCCCGAAGAGTCTCTGCCGCCGCCGGTTGCGCCGCGGGCCGACTACGCGCCGCCGCCCGCGCCGGACCGGCTCCCGCCGGTCGCGATGGCGGTGGTCGCCCAGACGCCCGACATGAACGGCACCTACCGGTCAACCCTGCAGGTGCCTCCACCCCCGCTGCTCGATGCGCAGGCTCCTCCTCCGATGACGGCCGCCTGGGCTACCGCCGCACCCCAGGCCGCGACTGTGGCTGCAGGCGTCGCCGCTTCCGAGCCTTCCGCGTCCACGTATGTCATTCGCGATGGGGATGACCTCGCCTCCATCTCGGCACGGTTCTACGGCCACCCGGCCGCGGCCGCTGCGGTCTGGGCCGCGAATCGCGACCTGATTCCGAATCCCGACCTGCTGCCCATCGGAGCCGAGATCAGACTTCCGCCTCCGTGGGCTGTTCCCGGGATCGCTTCGTCGCAGACGGGCGGCGTCCGATCGATCGAGCCTCCGCCAACCGGCGTGTCGCCACGGCACGTCGAGGCTCTCCCTGCCTCGGCGGCCTGGCTCGAGGGTCGACAGCCGCCGCCGCCTGCCGCTGTTCGGTCGGGGCCAGCCGCCAGCACGGTGCGTCTCGCCCCCGGCGAAACGCTCGAGACGTTGGCCGAACGGTTCTACGGCGATCGTCGCGCGGTGACGAGGATCTGGGAGGCCAACCGCGACCGGCTCCGCAGTCCCGAACTCGCCGTCCCGGGCATGGAACTCCGCCTGCCCTGAGGCGTGTTTACGACACTCAGGGCTCCCCGTGCCCTCTCGCCGGGCGTTCGCTGCGGGGATCTTTACCGGGATCGCGCGGCCCGCATCTGCACGAATCCCGGGATCAACGTCATCGGGTCGAGTGATCGGGCCCGCTGATCGGCTGTCTTCGCGGTTGCAAGCTGGTCACCCGACTTCTCGGCCGGGTGGTCGATCAGGATCAGAGAGGCCTCTCCGGGCTTGCGCGGCGATCCTTCGCGATCACGGCTGTCGTGCCAGTCGTCCTTGCGGGAGACCTTCATCTGCTTGAAGAGCGTCCTCGCGTCGCGGTCGTCAGCACCAGCGATGAAGACCACGGGCATGGTGGTGCCGGGTTTTCTCTCGTCGTAGGGAAGCGCGTTTCTGGCGAGGGCGGGAGCGACCTGGAATCCTTTTGTGGCGATCTCAGGGCTGATCATCACGAGCCCTGCGACCCCCCGACCCTGCGGGCCGCTGGCGATGTCGGGCCAGGCGGCGTCAGCCGCAACCCAGTGGGCAGCCACGATCGCGCCCAAGCCGGAGCCGACGACGAACAGCGGAGCCCGCGGCAGCGAACGATCCTCATCTCGCTTCTGCTGGCTGACAATCCAATTACGAACGCACTCGACATCGCCGCGGATTCCCGACTGATCGCGGACGCTTCCGCCGCGGGAGGCGGCCATCATGTCGAAGTCGGGCTTTTTCAGCGACTTGAAGGCGTCGTCCCTCTTTTTGTCCCCCAGCGTTCCGGGGGGCTCGGAGTCGCCGTGGCCGCGGAGATCCGGAGCGACGACGATGCACTTGGACGCCTGCAAGGCCTTGGCCAGCGGTTCGACGCTGGCATGGGAACCACCCAGATCGTGCAGAAGAATGACGATTCCTTGAGGCGTTGCGTCGTCAGGGATCCGGTAACACCACAGCGGGATCGTCCAGCCGTCGCTGGTCGTGACCGTGTCTTCGTCGATGGTGTCCTTGGGTGCGGCAGCCGCAAGGGGCTGTGCCGGGGCGGCTGCCGGCTGGGCGTGGGCCGCGGACGTCAGGGCCAGCAGCAGGGCCAGCAGGGCGGGCAGAACCAACGGCAGGCGGAAGAGGACGCGAATCATGGGGTCTACTCACGGGGCGGGAAACAACGTAATCCGGTCGAAGCCGGCGACACCGATATAAGATAGAGGGCAGAGGGCGACATTTTCCACCGGCCGGTCGATCGAACCATGGTCCGGCGGCGAGGCGATCGAGGAGCGGGCATGGCCGTGCTGGAGTCCGCACAACGCTGGTGGCAGGAGCAGGCGGGCGAGGAGGAAATCCCGCTCGACGGCAACGCTTCAGCCTGGGGCGTGAGCCTTCTCATCCACGTCATTCTGCTGTTGGGGATGGCCCTGGTCGGCATCCAGAAACTCGACCCGCCGTCGAACGTCATCAGCATCGTGGCCCCGGCCGATCTGATCGAGGACGACGTGGTCGTCGCGCCGGAGATGGTGGTGGCGCCGGAAGAGTCGTCGGCCGCAGCGTCTGACGCCGAGAATCTCGATGTCGCCACGGCCATCGCGCCGGTGATCGCCGATGAGCCGGTCGTCACGTTGGACGTGGTGGAGGCCCTCGAGGGCGAGATCCCCACGGCTCCGCTCGACCTGCCGCCAACCGCTGAGGAACTCGGCGAGTTCCTGCAGACTGGTCGCAGCGGCAGCGGGGACACCGGCGTGGGCACGGCTGGCACGGCAGGTGCCGTCGACCGTCTCACGCTGGAGATCGCCGCGTCACTGCAGCAGCGGCCGACCATCGTCTGCTGGGTTTTCGACCAGTCGGTCAGCCTCGCCGGTCAGCGTCGCGAGATCGCCAGGCGCCTGGATCGCGTCTTCGAGGAACTCGGCGTTGTCGATCATGGGTTGAATCGCAACGAGCTGCTGAATCTCGTGTTCGCCTATGGGCAAAAGGTCACCGCCATCACCAAGGAGCCGACGGTGGAGACGGCGCCGGTGATCGCGGCGATCGACTCGATTCCGGTCGATGAGTCGGGCGTCGAGATGACGTTCACCGCGATCGCGGAGGCGGCCAAGCGAGCCAAGCAGGCGAGGGCTTCCAAGTCGAAGGAGAACGTGATGATCATCGCCTTCACCGACGAAGTGGGCAACGATCAGCAGTCTGCCGACGAGGTGGCCGCCTTCTGCCGTGCTCAGGCGATGCCGGTCTACGTGGTGGGCGTTCCAGCACCCTTCGGGATGCGCGAGGTGCGGATGAAGTTTCGGGAGTTCGATCCCAAGTATGCCGACGACGTGCAGTGGGCCGTGGTCGAGCAGGGGCCGGAATCCCTCTATCCGGAAGTCGTGCGCGTGCGGTCGGGCCGCGAGGGCGACGAGCCGATCGACTCGGGATTCGGGCCCTTCAGCCTCTCCAAGCTCTGCGCGGAGACCGGCGGCATCTACTTCTGCGTGCACGCCAATCGCGACTCGGCTGGCAGGGTCGCCGACGGCGAGGTGGCCGACATGGCGTCCGGACTCCGGTACTTCTTCGATCCGAAGGTGATGAGGTCCTACCGGCCCGACTACCAGACGGCTGCCAGGATCGACAAGGTGCTCGCCGGCAACCGGGCGATGAGGTCGCTCGTCGAGGCGGCGAGGAGTTCTGAGATTGCACCGATGGACGCCCCGACGCTCGAGTTTCCGCGGCGCGACGACGGCGCCTTGGCGATGCTTCTCGGCGAGGCGCAGAAGAAGGCTGCCGTGCTCCAGCCGAAGATCGACGCCCTGCATGCCATCCTGGCCGCGGGCATCCCGGACCGCGACAAGGTGCAGGAGAAGCGTTGGCAGGCCGGGTACGACCTGGCCCTGGGCCGCGTGATCGCCCTGAAGGTGCGGACCGACGCCTACAACATCATGCTGGCCCAGGCGAAGTCGGGGATGAAGTTCAAGGATCCGAAGAACGACACCTGGAGGCTCGTGGCCGACGACGAGAGTTCGGCCGTCGGCTCCCAGACGGAGAAACTCGCCACCCAGGCTCGGACGCTCCTGACGCGAGTGGTGGACGAGCATGCAGGAACGCCGTGGGCCCACTACGCCGCGGCGGAACTGCGGAAGCCGCTCGGCTATCGATGGGAGGAGGCCCACACCGGGGTGAACGAGAAGAACAACGGTGGCGGCGGTGGCGGCGGGGGCGGCAATCGGCCGCGCGACGACGAAAAGCGCACGCTCGCGCCCCCGAAGCCGAAGCGCGACGTCAAGCGGCTCTGAAGCCACGTCCGTCGTGCGAACTGCCTCGAGCCTCACGACGCGAGCAGGTTCAGGACGGGTCGAGCCGCATCTGGATTGCCTCGGTGCCCCCCGTAGCACAGGTTTTCAACCTGTGTCTGTCCATCGCGGCGGCTCGGGGCTACCCACGCCCTCTCGCCGGACGTTCGCGACGGATCTTCAGCCGGCCGGTCAAAACGTGAGGCTGTCCTCGGCGAACACGTCACGGCTTTCGTAGGCGTGGAAGCATCGTGAGATCTTCTGCGACAGCATCTGCAGGAACATGCTGCGAAACTCCGCCTCCGAGCGGTCGGTAGCCGGGATCGCCGTGTTGGCTGGGAAGGCGAAGTCGTCGATCCGCTTGTCGAACAGCACCTTCTTTGTCGCGACCTCGAACGCCCGGACGTGGGCGGTGGCGCGGCCGCGATAGAGCGTCGAGCCTTCGTGGAGCCGGAACTGCTCGAGGTCGATCGCCACCACGATGTCGGCGTCGAGAGACTTCCCGAGCGTGGGATAGTCCACCCACGAGTTTTCGTCGATCCAGCGGGCCACTTCCTGCTGGCTGATGAGCCGGGCGCGGCGGACCTTGCTCTCAACCTGCATGCCGACCAGTGAGGCCAGCTCACGGGCCGATCCGGCATCGCTGAACTCGAGTTCGACGATCGGTCGGCAGACGACCGCCACGTGCTTTCCCTTGAGGCCGGCAAACTCCGCCGGCACGTCGGCCGGCTGCAGGAGATAGGCGGCGGTGAGCAGGGTCGAGCAGCCACAGGCGGCTGGCAGCAGCATCGCTGCGGCGAGGGCTGCCAGGCGGAGTGGGCGGGCCGCGGGGGCGAGCATCGGGATATCCTCGGTGGTGTGGCCGAAATCGGGCCGTCAGGGCGAGGAGGGTAGTCGTGGCCCGCGGGCCGCTCAATGCCGCTTCCCCCGGGCAATGTCTGGCAGAATGGGCAAGCGACGAACCATGGATACCGTACCTCAGACCGGTGGTGGATATGCCGCGGCCGACCGAGCGGCCGCGGCGGACGCGTTTGTCGCGGCGGTGGCAACCGCGTTGCCGGCGACCGACTTCTGGACGATGCCGGTGCTCGTCGCCGTCTCCGGCGGTGCCGACAGCGTCGCCCTGCTCATCGCGCTGCGGCGGCTCGTGCCGGCCGGGCTCGAGCGGCGGCTGATCGTTGCCCATGCCGAGCACGATCTCCGCGAGGCCGCCCCTGTCGATCGTGGGTTCGTCGCCGCACTCGCGGCGCACCTCGGGCTGCGCTGCGTGTGGCGGCGGGTCGCGGTGCGGGACGACGGTGGCGACGAGGGGCTCGAGGGCCGGGCACGGCGGCTGCGGTACGACTTTCTCGCAGAGACCGCGCTCGCCAATGGCGCCCGGCACGTCGTGGTCGGCCACACCGCGGACGATCAGGCGGAAACGATCCTGCAGCGGATGCTGCGGGGCACGGGACTGGCCGGGATCGGCGGCATGGCGGCGGCGCGGGAACTGGTGCCCGGCGTGTCCCTGCTTCGGCCGCTTCGTGGGCTCCGCCGCGAGGCGCTGCGCGGGTTTCTCGAGTCGATCGACCAGCCGTGGTGTGAAGATGCCTCCAATGCCGACGTCCGCCATGTCCGAAACTTCATCCGCCACGAGGTCCTGCCCCGGTGTGTGGCAGGACCGTTTCCGGCGGCCGTCGAGTCGCTCGTCCGGCTCGGCCATCAGGCCTCCCTCGTGGCGGCCGCCCTCAGGAGCGCGGCCGAACACCTGCTGGAGGCCCATGCAAGCCGCCATGCCGACGGTGGCATCGTGGTGCGGGCGTCGGAGTTGTCCGGCCTCGACCGGCATCTCCTCGCGGAGGTGTTCGTCGCCCTCTGGCGACGGGAGGGCTGGCCGCAGCAAGGGATGACGGCCCGGCACTATGCATCCCTGGCAGGCTTGGTGGGCGAACCCACGAGGATTCCCATCGGGGCCACCGCCACGGACCTGCCCGGCGGAGTCCGGGTGACGTGCCTGCCCGACGGATGGATCAGCCTGCGCAGGGTCTCCTGAACGCAGCCGAACTCACGCCGACATCTGAACCCGCTTGTAGCCGCCGATGCTCGCGAAGTAGAGCATGAGGCCGAGGTAGATCACCGCCATCGTGGCCGGGATATAGGAATCGGCCTTGAGCGTCTCGCGGTCACCCTGCTGGTCGGCCTGCACCGCCTGCTTCTGGTCCGCGGTGGCCGCATCGCCGGCGTCCCGAGCCGCCTTGAGCTTCGCGCCATCGAGGCCAAAGGCCTGCGAACTGGGAATGTTGAGGAATCGGCTCGGCGTGTCCGAGCGGTACTGCTCGTAGACCGCCTGATTGGCCGTCTGCAGCGACTCGCCTGCGAAGCGGTCCTTGCAGTAGCCGAGCCCCGGGCCGCCGATCAGGCCGGCCGAGAGCATGCCGATGCCGCCCATGATCGACATCGCGACGGCTCCCGTCTGCGGAAATCGATCGCCCACCACGGCGAGCATGGTCGGCCAGAAGAACGTCTTGCCGACCGCATAGATGCCGAGGGCCGCGAGCGCTGCCGGGAAGGTGTCCATGCCGCTGGCGAACCGCAGGCCGATGAATGCCAGGATGGACGACACCAACAGCAGGCCGATCGGTGAGAGGCCGAGCCTGGTCTCGATGAAGTGGGCACAGAATCGGAGGCCGAACATGATCACCGACGTCCAGATGAACAGGGCCTTGCCCTGCTCGGATGAAAACAGGTTGCCCGTGATGTTCTGGATCCAGCTGTCGGTTCCCAGTTCCACGGCCCCCACCAGCGCGTGCGTGACGAACAGGATGAAGAGCATCACGGAGCCGAGCGAGAACTTCGTCATCGCCGCGACGGCGAGGAGCAGCAGGCCGCCGAGGGCGTAGCCGATGGCGGCGGCGTTGTCGGGGACGAAGTTCTTGAGGATGTCCCCGAAGAACAGCGAAAGCAGGTAGCAGGCCACCGCAGCGCCGAGGATGCCGACGTCGCGGAACATGTCCACGAAACTTGCCCCCTTCGCCGCCGCCTCCGACTTGGGGAACGTCTGGCCGAGGAACATCAGCGCGTAGATCACGGTCGGGATGAGGTAGAGCGCCAGCTGGAGCTTCCAGTCCAGGTGCAGCCTGTCGTCGAGAAACCATCCCGCCACGGTCCCGAGCACCATGCCGGCCGGCCAGCTGGCGTGGAGGATGTTGAGGTAGTGCGTGCGGTTGTGCGGGAAGACCGTCGCGACGAGCGGGTTGGCCACGGCTTCGAGCGTCCCGTTGGCGAAGGCGAAGATAAACGAACCCCAGAAGAGCATCTGGTATGCGTTGTCGGGCGACGATGCGCTGAAGGTGACGAGCGCTGAGAGGATGTGCCCGGCGAGCGCGAGCGCCACCAGCTTGCCGTAGCCGATCCGGTCGACGATCACGCCGCCGATGATGATTCCGAAGCAGAAGCCCGTGAGGCCGGCGCCGGTGATCTGGCCCACCTGGGAGGCGGTGAAGCCGAACTGCTCCCGCCAGTTGTCGAGGATGCCGCCGCGGATGGCGAAGCCCACGCCTGCCGCGAGGATCGCCATGAATCCGGCCCAGAGGAGGCGGTGCGCGTTGGGATAGACGCCGGCCAGATCGCCGGTCGAGTGGGAGGTGCGGCTGGCGGCCATGCGATGGTGACTCGTGGGTGGTGCGATTGGAGAAACCGCCGTGGTCGCGGCGGGGCCGGCTCCCCCCGGAGACCGGCGATGCTGCGGCACTATAGCAATCGGCGCAGGCTGGTGAAATGGCGGGTTTTCCGGCGTACTTCGGCTCTGGCCGTGGCTTGACCCCCCGCCGCCGCGGCACCTACCTTCCCGCCTCGTTTGTCAGCCTCGGGGTGCCCTTGCGCCAGCCCATGAGATCACTCGCCGACTTGCTCTGGACGATCGTCCGCTGGGCGCTGCCGCTCTCTGTGGCGGCGGTCGTGGTGGCGGTCGTGCTGGGGTCAAACCGTGTCGGCGAGGAGGTCCGCCGCCGCGTCGAGGGGCGGTTGCAGGCGTTGCTGCCCGATCTCGCGGTTCACGTCGGCGGCGCGAGTCTCGTCGAGGGCGAGGGCATCGTCGTCAGGCGCATCACGGTCGTCGATCCCTCCCAGCCATCCGACAGGAGCTCGCTGATCACGATCGAGGAGGTGCGGGTCGCGTGTAGCACCGGGCTCAAAGACCTGATGGCAGGCGATCCTCAGATCACGTCGGTGCGGGTCGTGCGGCCTGTCGTGCACGCCCGTCGCGGCGCCGACGGAGGCTGGAGCCTCGGCCCGCTGGCCAAACGGCGTGGCGGCGGTCTCGCCGTACCGGTGGCCATCGACGATGCGACGCTGCTCGTCGACGCCGAGGGGGTGGGAGGCCGCTTGACCCTGCGGAACATCGGCATCGATCTCCGGCCGGCGGCCGGCCTCGACGGAGCGGCCGCGATCCTCGTTCGCGGGGCGGTGGGAGGCGATCTCTTCGACCGGGCGGTGTTCGAGGGGCGGATCCTGACGGCCGGCGGCTTCGAACTCGCCGGGCAGGTTGAATCGCTCGAACTCTCGCCGCGGCTGCGGAGCCTGGTGCAGGCCGCCGCCACGCCGCCCGAATGGCTTGCCGGACTGCGGGGCCGCCTCGACGTCGACTGGCGGGCGTCGGGCAGCCTTGCCGCGCTCGATCGCTCGTCCTTCAGCGTGTCCGGTCGGCTCGAATCGGGGCACTTCGAGTATCCCGGCCTGCCCTTCACGATCAGCGACGTGTCGGCGGCGTTCACGGCCGACCCCGGCGGCGTCACGATGGAGCGGGTGGAGGCCCACTCCGGCTCGACGCTGGTGCGCGGCTCCGGCCGGCTCGCCGGCTGGGATGCCGCGGCCGACTTCGACGTCACCGTCGAGGCGGAGCGGATGCTCGTCGGTCATCACTGGGAAGGCCTCCTGCCTCAGCCGGTGGCGGCGCACTGGAGCAAACTGCTTCCGGCTGGTGAGGTCGATGTGCGGGCTCATCTCGTGCGGCATGCCGGCGCGGTCACCCCCGACGTGTCGCTGCGGTGTCGCAACGTGTCGCTCACCTACTACCGCTTCCCATACCGGGTCGACCGCACCGTCGGCACGGTCACCCTCAAGGACGACCTGCTTTCGATGCACCTCACCGGCGAGGCCGGGGGGCATCCCGTCACCGTCGAGGGAGCCGTCCGCACGACGAACGGAGGCCGCGGGTTCGTCGAAGTTCGCGGAGACGGCATGCGGATCGACGACGCGCTGCTGGCCGCCATGCCCGCGCGGAGCGCCGACATCGTGCGGTCGCTCCGCGGTGCGGGCACCTTCGATTTCGTGTTCCGCCACGAGCGGTCAGCCGATCTGCCTGGCGGGTTTGCCAACTCGCTGGGCATCCACCTCGCGCAGTGCACGATGGCCTACGCCGGCTTTCCCTATCCGCTCGGCAACGTGACCGGCAGCATCCACATGGATCGCGGCAACTGGACCATTCGCGAGATCATCGGCTCGAACGACACCGGCGTCGTGCGGTGCACCGGCCGCCTCCAGCGGATCGGCGAGGATGACAGCGAACTGACGCTGCACCTGGCCGGAACCAACGTGGTGCTCGAGAAGGAGCTCCGCGACGCCTTGCCGCCCGGCGTCCGTCGCATCTGGGACGACGTCACGCCCCGCGGCACCGCCGAGTTCACCGCCGAGGTGAAGCACCGCGTCAAGCAGCGGCGGACGGAGGTGGAGATCGTTGCCGCGCCGCAGGGCGACACCGTGTCGATCGAGCCGGCGTGGTTTCCCTACCGGCTCGAGCGGCTCCGCGGCCGCCTGCACTGGAAGGACGGCACCCTCGCCTTCGACGACGTCCGCGGCGCCCACGCCCGGACCGCGGTGTCGGCCGAGGGCACCTGCCGGTTCTCACCCGACGGCGGCTGGCACGTGTCGTTCGCCCGGCTCGCCGCCGACCGGTTTCACGCCGATCACGACGTGCTCCGGGCGCTCCCGTCTGGGCTGCGGCAGGCGGTCGCCGGCGTGCGGCTGCGGGGCATGCTCTCCGTGGACGGAGCGCTCGAGATCTATTCCACGGCGCCGCAGGTCGTGGCCGGCCCCGGTGGCCGCCCGGAGGCGGTGCCCGGCCCAGCGGCCGCGGCATGGGACATGCAACTCGACATGGAGCAGGCGGCGCTCGATGTGGGGATGCCGCTGGAGCACGTGCACGGCGGGATCCGGCTCCGCGGCCAATCCGATGGCTCGACCTGGCGGAGCCTCGGGGACGTGGCGCTCGACAGCGCCATGTGGCGGGGCGTGCAGCTGACGGCCGTCCGCGGCCCCCTGGCGATGGATGCCGCCGGCGCCCGGTTTGGAACCCAGGCCGCCGCCGACGAGCGGACATCGCTCCGGCGGATGACGGCGAAAGTTGCCGACGGCACCCTCGAGGTGAACGGCAGCGTGGCGGCCGGTGAAGACGGAGCCTTCGCGGTGACCGCAGCGCTGGCGAATGCCGATCTGGCCAGGCTCGCCGGCGACATGAGTGGCGGGCCGCACCGCTACCGGGGACGCATGCACGGCGGCATCGAAATCCGCGGATCGCGGGCCGGCACTCACTCGCTCGTTGGCAGGGGACAGGTGAAGCTCACCGATGCCGACATCTACGAACTGCCGGTGACGGTCGCCCTGCTGAAGATCCTGCGGGTAAAGAATCCCGACCGCAACGCCTTCACCAGCAGCCTCGTCGATTTCCGGATCGAGGGGCCGCACGCCTACCTCGACACGATCGAACTCTCGGGCGACGCGATCAGCCTGGTGGGCAACGGCGAGGTCGACTTCGACTCCCGAATCAACCTCGTGCTGCGGCCCATCATGGGCAAGGCGGAGACGCAGCTGCCGGCGATGAAGCGGCTGCTGGGCGGTGCGAGCGGGCAGTTCATGCTCGTGCACGTCGACGGCACGGTGACGGAGCCGACCACCTCGACCGAAGCCTTCCCCACACTGCCGGCCGCCGTCCAACGACTCCAGTCGCGGCGCAAGGCCGATGGATCGACGGCGGCGGTGTGGGAGGATCGGGTGCAGCGGTAGGCGGCGTGGACGGGGCGGGATGCCCTGGGCTGGTAGAGTGGGACGATGACGACGGCCGGGCCTCCGCTGGCCCGGGATGACCTGAGGATCGACCGATGAAGATCGTAAAGATGCACGGTGCCGCCAACGATTACGTCTACGTCGATTGCTTCGACGAGCATCCGCCCGCCGACCCCGCGGCGCTGGCGCCGGTGGTCGCCGATCGTCATACCGGCGTCGGTGGTGATGGGCTGGTACTGGTGCTGCCGTCGAGCGTGGCGACCGCGCGGATGCGGATGTTCAACGCCGATGGCAGCGAGTCGGAGATGTGCGGCAACGGCGTTCGCTGCGTGGCCCACCTGGTGGTCGCCCGCGGTCGGGCGCCGGCCGGCCCGGTGACGATCGAGACGGGCCGCGGCGTGCTCGCGCTCGACGTGGTCCGCACGGGACAGCGGACGTCGCAGGTGCGGGTCGACATGGGTGAGCCCCTGCTGGAGGCCGCCGCCATTCCGGTGACCGGATGCGGCACCGATCGCGTGATCGACGCCCCGTGCGCAGCCCTCGGCGGCGAGGAGCCGTGGTGGCGCGACTGCGGCCTCGATCCGCGGATGACCTGCGTGTCGATGGGCAATCCCCACGCCGTGCTCTACTGCCAGGACGTGGACCGCGTGCCGCTCGAATCGGTCGGGCCCCGGATCGAAACGCACGCGAGCTTTCCGCGCCGGGTGAACGTGCACTTCGTCGAAGTCCGCAGTCGCGACCACGTGAAGATGAGGACCTGGGAACGTGGCAGCGGCATCACGATGGCCTGCGGCACCGGCGCGTCGGCGGTCTGTGTGGCCGGCGTGCTCACCGGCCGCTCCGCCAACGCGATCGCGGCCGACCTCCCGGGCGGACGGCTGGAACTCGTCTGGCAGCCCGGCGGCCACGTCTTCATGACGGGGCCGGCCGAGGAGGTGTTCGAGGGCACGTGGTGGGGCGGCTGAAGGCCAGCGTCCAGGGCGTCCAGGGAAGGACAACGACCGTGAAACTCAAGAGTTCGTTCGCGATCGGCTGCTGGGCGCTCGCCGCGACGGCCGTGATCCGTCGCTGGATGGGGACGCTCGACTACAAGGTCGACTACGGTGATCCCGACGTCGATCCCGTGAGCGACATGTATCGCGGCGCGAAGATCTACGTGTTCTGGCACGAGAACATCCTCATGCCGCTCTATCTTCGCGGCCATTCCAACATCTCGATGCTGCTCTCGCGGCACTGGGATGCCAACATCCTCGACCGCGTGGCGCGGATGATGGGGTTCGGCGTGGTCCGCGGCAGCACGTTCCACGGCGGTTCGACGGCCCTCCGCGAACTCGCCGACCGGGCCGCCGAGGGCAACCTCACGATCACCCCCGACGGGCCGCGCGGGCCGCGGCGGCGTCTGGCTCCGGGCTGCGTGTTCCTCGCGAGCACGCTCGGCATCCCGATTGTGGTCATGGGCATGGGCTACGATCGGCCCAGGCGCGTGGGCACCTGGGATCGGTTTGCGATCCCGCGGCCGTTCTCGCGGGCCCGCGGCATCGTCAGCCGGGCGATCGCCGTGCCGCCCGACCTCGATCGCGACGGCATCGAACGATATCGGGCCGGCATCGAGCGGCTGCTCTCGCATCTCTCCGACGAGGCCGAAGCGTGGGCGACGGCAGGCAGCCGGCGGCCGAACCAGCGGCCGGTCTGCAAGGAGCCGTCGCGCGTCGCTCGCCGCAATGCCGCGTTGAAGGGAGACGCGGGCGTGGAACTCGACGCCGAGTTGGCGAGGGTCGGGCTGTCGGCCGCCCTCGAAGCTCGCGATCGTCCCGCCGCCTGATCCCGATCCCTGATCCGGATCCACCACGAATCCGCGGCGCCGCGTCGAACTCCCTATCGACCGATTCGCTCGAGGCGGCGCTCGAGGGATTCGAGCAACGCTCGAACCCGGCTCACTTCCCGGCGAATGTCGTTCGCATCGGCCGCACTCGGTGACTCAGGACGCTGGCTGGTGCGTGCCTCAGGGCTCTGCTGGAGCACCGGGGCGGACGAGGGCTGGAGTGCCGGTTCGCCGATCAAGGCCTGCTCCAGCGGCCGTTCAAGCGACTGCAGGACGACGTCGGCCCGCTTTTCCGCCCCGCCAGGAAGCACGTAGCGCAGCGGCACCGGTCGATCCGTCGGTCCTGCGGCTACAAGCTGGGTGAGTTCCTGGGGCGACCGCACCGGTCGATCGGCGAGTGCCACGATCACGCTGCCCGGAGGGATTCCCGCCTTCGAAGCGGGCAGTTCGCCGACCACGCCGATCACATAGGCGCCCGCCTGTTGAGGCAGACGAAAACGCTCCTGGATGTCGCGATCGATCGGCACCGTGCGAACGCCCAGGGCTGTGCGGCCTCGCGGCGGCGTTGCCGATGCCATCGCGGGTGAGACTGGCGCAGGCGAGACTGGCGCGAGCGAGAATGGTGCCGGTGACGCCGGCGCCTGGGCGATCGCAACGGCGGCGCTCGCGGGTGGTGGATTGGTGAGCACCGACACCGTGGCCGCGCCGTTCGGGGCTGATGCAGCCACCGCGGGCGGGGACTCGGTCGCTGGCTGCCAGCCGCGGCCGGCGGGCGGGCCGCTCGAGGGCGGCGTCGTGACTGCGGTCATGGGGACCGTGGTGCCTGTGGGCAGGCCGGTCGCCGACGGACCGCCAGAGGCAGGGGCCGAGGCCGTGGGGCGGGGCATGGCGACGACTTCGACGTCGCTCACTCGCTCGGCTCGCGCCACGCTGAGCCGAACCTGCTGCCCGACGGTGATTGCCGTGATCGCCTCCGAGACGTCGTCGGCACTGGCCAGAGTCCGCCCGTTCACGCCGCGAAGTTCGTCTCCAGTGACGATACCGGCCGCCGCGGCGGGCCCCGACGGCACGACCTCCACGATCATCCAGCGGCCTGCGGAGGCCGACTCGGCGACCGACATCCCCAGCCAGCCGGGAACTGCCGCCAGACTCGGCGGTGGCGCCGCGGTGCGGGCCACGCTCGGTGGTGCTGAGGCGGATGGCACCGCGGTCGGTTCGGTGAAGGGGAGAGCAATCGGCTCACCGATCGAGATGTCGCCTGGTTGGAACGCAGTCTGGGGCGGGGAGGCTGGCTCCGCGTCGGCCGCGCCGGCCACGCTCGGGGCCGCAAGCCTCGCGACAACCCACGCCGCAACGAGCAGCAATGCAGACACGTCAACCGCACGCCGTGCGCGACGTGATGAAACCTCGAATCCTTTCGGTGGATCAACGGCATCCTGCATGCGGCCCAGTATACGGTCTCCGCAGGCCGCCGCGACCCTGCGTTGCGGCCGCGAAATAGCGGGGTTGTCGCTGCAGCGACCGCATGCCGTGCACAAGTTCTGCACCGTGCACGGATGTATGCGTCGAGTCTGGCGAGCGAGCGCAAGACTCGCCGGACAACGATGTCGCAGGAGACTCGCGGCGCCGATTACGCCGCGATGCTGTCATGGTTTGACAGCACTGCATGCACTCCTATACTCGCGCCGCGTTGTGGACGGTCGGAGTGATTTCCGCAACGCGACGCAAGGAAGAACATCACCGAAGGGTCGTACCTTCGGGCCGCAGGGAAGGATCCATGGGGAACGTCACCGACGTCGTCGCGTCTGCCGGCATGCCGGCATATTCCGCGGCTAGCGTGCTGGATGCCTTTCGGGCGAGGATCGGCGAGGATCGGTTTGCGGTCTGGTTCGGCGATGCCGTCTGCGTGGTCGAGGCCTCCGCCGATCAGAGTGCCGTTCAGGTGGTGCTCACTGCGGGAAGCGGGTTTACGCACGAATGGCTGCGGCGGACGTTCCACGCCGAGTTTGCGACGGCAGTCCGGGAAGCCGGTGGCCCCGCCCTCGCCACAGTCTGGCGGCCGCAGGCCGTGGCCGTTCCCGCCGAGCGGCCGCTCGCCCCCGGTGCTGACGAGGAGCAGGGGGAGGCCACGCGAACCGGCCGGAGCCAGCCGTCGGCACGCGGGTCGAAGTCGGTGGCACGCGGCCGTCGGGGCGGCGCAACGCCCGCCGCGGACCCACCGTCGGGCCGCGAACTGAGCGTCGTTTCCCGCCCCGCAGCGTCCGCGGCCAACCCCTCGCGTCGGCAGCCACTGCGGCTTGGCGACTTCATGGTCGGCCCGAGCAACCGGATGGCGTTTGCGGCGGTCGAACTCGCCGCCGCCCGGCCCGGCGAGATGTCGCCGCTGGTGATTCATGGTCCGAGCGGCGTCGGGAAAACGCACCTCGTGGAGGCCGCCTGTGACCGGGCCCGCGAACTGCATCCGGGCCTGACCGCGGTCTGCCTATCGGCCGAGCAGTTCACCACCGCCTTCCTGCAGTCGCTGCACGCCGGCGGCCTGCCGGGATTTCGCCGCACGTGCCGCTCGGCGGACGTGCTGGTCGTCGACGATCTCCAGTTTTTCGTGGGGAAGAAGGCCACCCTTCTCGAACTCCAGCAGACGCTCGACGCGTTGCTCCGGCAGGGCCGGCAGGTGATCTTCGCCTGCGACCGCGAGCTCGACGCCCTGCCCGATCTGGGCGCCGACCTGCTCACGCGATTGCGGGGAGGCATGGTGGCCCGCCTGCTCCCCCCCGACTACGACGTCCGCCGCGGCATCGTGGCCGCGGTCTGCGGCAAGCGCGGGCTGGCCCTGCCCGACGACGTGATCCACTACGTCGCCACGGCGATGACGCGGCACGCCCGGGAACTCCTCGGCGCCGTCAATCGTCTCGAAGCCACGAGCCACATGCTAGGCGTGCCCGTCACGCTCGAGATGGCGCAGGAGGCCCTCTCCGATCTGGTCCGCTCGAGCGGTCGGAGCGTCAGGCTCGCCGACATCGAGCGGGCGGTCTGCAAGGCATTCGGCATCGAGAGCGGCACGCTGCAGTCATCGCGGCGGGCCCGGTCGGCGAGCCACCCGCGGATGCTCGCGATGTTCCTCGCGCGAAAGCACACCCAGGCGGCACTGGCAGAGATCGGCGGCTACTTCGGCCGGCGCAGCCACTCGACCGTGATCGCGGCGCAGAAGGCCGTGGGAGAGTGGGTGGCGAAGGGGTCGCCGGTGGTGCTCGCCGATGCGACGTGGGACGTGGAGGAGGCGATCCGCCGCGTCGAAGACGTGCTTCGCGCCGGCTGATTCTGTGTCTGGCGTGGCTCGAGGCTGCCCATGCCCGTTGACCTCAGGAAGCCCAATCGCGTGAGCGATGGGGGACATGCTGGCTCTGCTGCACCGCTCGGCTTCAGGAAGCCCAATCGCGTAAGCGATGGGGGCACGCTGGTTCTGCCGCACTGCTCGGCTTCAGGAAGCCCAATCGCGTAAGCGATGGGGGCATGCTGTTTCTGCTGCATCGCTCGGGACTGCCCATGCCCTCTCGCTGGACGTTCGCCTCGGCCTTCCCGGCCTCGGCTCTCTGCGTGTCCGCTGCGCTTCGCCATCCTGGCTTCGCTTGCTCCCACAGCCCGCTC
>JBBAVQ010000011.1:0-16526 GCA_040397625.1 Pirellulales bacterium
GAATACGACCTCGGCTGCTTCCTCCAGCAGCCCGACGTGCAGTTCGTGGCGGTCTGCGACGTGAAGCAGGCCCGCCGCGACGCCGTGAAGGCGATCGCCGACAAGCACCACGGCACCGCCGACTGCCGCACCTACCACGACTTCCGCGAACTCCTCGACCAGCAGGACGTGGATGCGGTGCTGATCGCCACCGGGCCCAACTGGCACGGGCTGATGGCGATGCTCGCCGCCAAGGCCGGCAAGGACGTCTATTGCGAGAAGCCCTGCACGAAGAACATCGCCGAGAGCCTGCTGCTCCGCGACACGATGCGGCGGTGCGGCACTGTCTTTCAGGCAGGCACGCAGCGACGGAACCTGCCCCACTTCGCCTTCGCCTGTGAACTGGCGCGGACCGGCCGGCTCGGACGGATCACCCGCGTCTACGCGCATCCGGCCGGCATGAAGGCTTTTTCCAGCGGCTGGCTGCCGGAGGAACCGCTCCCCGATCCGGCGGTGGCCGACTGGGACATGTACCTCGGCCCCGCGGCCTGGAGGCCCTTCAACGCGAAGACGCTCGGAGACGGCTTCAACTTCGAGAAGGGGGGCGGGCTCGTCGGCGGCGGTGTCTTGGAGTGGGGATCCCATTGCGTCGACCTCTGTCAGTGGGCGGTGAACGACTGCCTGCCACCGGTGGACTACGCGCCGCCGGTCGATGAGCAGATCGTCTGCCGCTATTCGGGAGGCGCCGAACTGGTGTTTCGGGAGAAGGACTGGATACCGCTCGGTTCGTGCCCGGTCCGCTTCGAGGGTGAGACAGGCTGGGTCGAGGCCGGCGACAGCGGGAAGATCGTGCTTTCGTCGCCCGAACTGATGGCGGGCCGCAAGGTCGAGGAGATCGGCGGCTACCCCGCGACGTTCCACGTCCGCGACTTCCTCGACTGCTGCAAGACCCGGGGCAAGCCGAAGGGCAACGCCGATGCGGCCTGCAACGCGCACATCGCCTGCCACGCCGCGAACATCGCGCTGTTTCTGGGTCGGCCGGTGAAGCTCGACACCGAGTCGTGGCAGTTTGTGAATGACGAGGCGGCGAACCGGCTGCGGTCGGAATCGCTCCGCGAACCGTGGAGGCTGTGATGCTGAAGACACACAAACGCTGGCCGTGGTGGTGCGCGGTGCTGGCCTGGGCGGCCGTCGTGGGCTCGAGCCACGGGCGGGCCGACGAGGCCGCCCCGCAGGCGCGAGAGCAGGAACTCGTCGCGGTGCTTCGCTCGGAGACGCCCGAGGCCGAGAAGGCACTGGCCTTCAAGGGTCTTGCCGTCCACGGCTCGCCGGCGTGTGTCGAGGGGGTTGCCACCTACCTCGGCAACGAGCGGCTCGCCTCGTGGGCGCGGATCACGCTCGAGGCGATTCCCGGCGACGAGGCGTCGGCAGCGCTGCGGGCGGCCGCTGGCCCCGACACGAAACTCGCCAGCCGGCAGCTCGTGGGCGCGATCAACTCGCTGGGCGTGCGGCGCGATGCGGCTGCCGTTCCGCTCTTGACCACGCGGCTCGGCGATGGCGATCCGAACGTCGCAGCGGCAGCGGCAGCGGCGCTTGGGAAGATCGGGACGGCCAACGCGGCCGCGGCGCTCTCGCGGGCGCTGGCGGCAGGAAAGCCGGATCGCGCCGCCGTGGCCGAAGCTTGCGTCGTGTGCGGCGAGCGGCTGCAGGCCGCCGGCGATGCAACCGGGGCCGTGGCCCTCTTCGATGCGGTTCGGCAGGCCGATGTCTCCGAGCAGCGGCAGGCGGAGGCCACGCGGGCGGCGATTCTGGCCCGGGGCAGGGACGGAATACCACTGCTCGTGGATCTTCTGCGGTCGCCCTCCCAGCGGCTCTTCAACATGGGGCTGTTCACCGCCCGCGAACTGGCCACCGGACCCGACCGCGACGCTGCCCTCGCCTACGAGGTGGACTTGGCGCTTCTCAAGGCGTTGTCTGGGGCCGGTAACACCACGGTTTCACCACGCCGAAAGCCGCTGCTGATCGACCTGCTGGCCGACCGCAACTCGGGCGGAGCTGGCCGGGCCGTACAGTTGGCGATCCTGGAAGCGGCGACGCAGGATGATCCTGAACTGCGGCTCGCTGCGATCCGGGCGATCGGCCGCTGCGGCGATGCGGCGGCGGCGGACGGCCTGCTCGGCATCGCGTCGGCAGCCGACCCCGCGGTCGTCGCGGCGATTCGTGAGGCGATCGCCACGATGCCTGCCGAGGGCGTGGATGAGCGAATCACGGCGCGGCTGGCCGACGCCGACCCCGCCGCACTGCCGCTGGTGGTCAGGCTCGTCGGCGAACGGCGCATCAGTTCGGCCACGCCGAAGATCCTGCCACTGGTCGATCACGGCGACGCGTCGGTGCGGACTGCGGCCCTAGCGGCGCTTGGCGCCGTCGTCGATCTCGGAGCCATCGACGTGCTGATCAAGAAGGCGGTGACGCCGCGGGACGACGTGGAAGCCGCCGCGGCAACCACGGCGCTCAAGGAAGCGGCGGTGCGGATGCCCGACCGCGACGCCTGCGCTGCCCGGATCGCCGAGGCGGTCACGCCGGCTGGTTCACGAACCGGAGTGCTCGTGGAGACGCTCGCCGATGTTGGCGGCACGAAGGCGCTCGCGGCGGTTGCGGCGGCGGCGAAGTCGGGCGACCAGTCGCTTGCGGACGTCGCCACGCGGGTGCTCGGCAAGTGGATGACGGCCGACGCGGCACCGGTGATCCTTGAACTCGCCACGACCGACGCCGCGGGCCCGTACCGAGGCCGGGCGATGAAGGGCTACCTGCGGATCGCGCGGCAGTTCGCGCTGCCAGAGGCCGAGCGGGCCGAGATGTGCCGCAAGGCGCTCGCGGCCGCGCAGGATTCCGCCGACCGGAAGGCCGTGATCGAGATCCTCGTCCGCTATCCGCACCCCACCACGCTCGCGGTGGCCAAGGAGGCGTGCGCGATCCCCGATGTGGCCGAGGAGGCAAAGGCGGCGGTCACGACGATCGAAGGAAAGCTGGCACCGCCCGCCGGCGGAAAGTAGCCGTCCACTCGCACGGGCTCAGGAAGCCCAATCGCGTTCGCGAAGGAGGCGGAGGCGAGGAGAGATGCAGCCGTACGCCTCACGGCGTTGCGCTTCCTGACCCCGTGCCGTATAACTCGCGTGGGGACGCCCGCGGCCTTACGGCTGGCCGGCTTGTGTGCAACTGCCGTACAAGCCCAACGCCGTGAGGCGTGGGGCGAACCGCCACCAGACGCCGCGTCCAGCGGCCAACTGCCGTACGCCTTACGGCGTTACGCTTCCTGGGCATGGCCGTACGCCTTGCGCTTCCTGGGTAGATGCAACCGCACCGCTCGCGCGGTTACGCTTTCTGCCTTGGGAGGCTCAATCGCGTCAGCGATAGGGGCCGCTCACGTGTCACGAGTTGCTCGTATCTGATCGCAGGAGATCGCCCGATGAGCCGCGGATATTGCTGCTTCATGATCTGGTTCTGTGGCACGGTCGTGCTCGCCGAAGTGACCTTCGAGAAACAGACCCTCACCGAGCGGTTCGTGGCCGAGGGCTGTGCCGTGGCCGACTTCGACAAGGACGGCCATGCCGACATCACCGCGGGCAACACGATCTGGCACGGGCCTGACTTCTCGCGGACGACTGAGTTCACGCCACCGGCCAACAATCCTTCGGGCCCATCGAAGACTCCCTACGACCCGGCCCGCGGCTATTCCGACTACTTTCTCGCCTACGCCCACGACTTCACGGGCGACGGCTGGCAAGACATTCTCGTCTACGGGTTGCCGGGTGAGCCGGCGCACGTGTTCGTGAACCCGCAGGGCCGGGCGGGCCACTGGGAGAAGCACGCCATCTTTGATGTGGCCGACGGCGAATCGCCAGGTCTCGTCGACATGACCGGCGACGGCAAGCCCGAACTCCTCGTGCACTCCAGCGACCTCGTCAAGCCGCCGGAGGCGAATGGCATGCGGGGTGGGCAGCTTGGCTTCGCCGAGATCGACTGGAGCCAGCCGCTGGCGAAGGCCCGCTTCCACCCGATCACGCCTCGGTCGCCCGAGAACGACCAGAAGTATTTTCGCTACACGCATGGCTACGGGGCTGGCGACGTCAATGGCGACGGCCGCATGGATCTGCTCACGAGGGAAGGCTGGTTCGAGCAGCCGGCCGACGCGACGGCTGCGATCTGGCCCTTTCACCCGGGGCCTTTCGGTCCGGCCGAAGCCCACGGCGGCGCCCAGATGCTCGTCACCGACGCCAACGGCGATGGGCGGAATGACGTCGTCACCAGCTACAACGCCCACGGCTGCGGGCTCGGTTGGTTCGAGCAGCTTCCCGATGGCGCGTTCGCCGAGCACCGCATCATGGGGGCCGCGCCGGCTGAGAACGAGCAGGGTGTGACCTTCAGCCAGCTCCACGCCCTGGCGCTCGCCGACATCGACGGCGATGGTCTGCAGGACGTCGTCACCGGCAAACGCCGCTGGGCGCACGGAATCACCGGCGACATCGACCCCAACGCCCCGCCCGTTCTCTACTGGTTTCGGCTGGAGCGGGACGGCTCGGGCGGCGCCCGCTACGTGGCCCAGAAGATCGACGACGACAGTGGCGTGGGCACGCAGGTGACCGTGGCCGACCTGAACGGCGACAAGAAGTCTGACGTGGTCGTGGCCAACAAGCGAGGCGTGTTTGCGTTCACGCAGCGGTGAGGTGCGGGTCTGCCTCCAAAAAAGCGATGAGCGGTAGGGAAGCGTACCCGCGAAACCGCTCCAGTGGCACTCCCGCGGACCGCGGTGACCCCGGCAGCGCGGCGCGGTACGCTATCGTGGCAGGCCGCAGGCTGAGTCGGAACACGATCGAGGTGCATCTATGGCGGTCGAACTCCGCGATTTCTCGTGGCAGAGGATGATCGAAGCCGTGCAAGCCGTCCGCGAACGAGCCCTGCGAGCGACCGCCGCCCTGGAACGGGCCGGCATCCCGTATGCCGTGGCCGGTGGCAACGCCGTAGCCGCGTGGGTGTCGCGCGTGGACCGTGCCGCCGTGCGGAACACGCAGGACGTGGACATCCTCGTGCGGCGCAGCGACTTCGAGGCCGTCAAAGCGGCGCTGGAATCGGTCGGGTTCGTGCATGCCACGGTGATGGACGTGACCTGCTTCATCGACGGCCCCGGTGGTAATCCGCGGGACGCCGTTCATCTGTTATTTGCCGGGGAGAAGGTTCGTGAGTCGTATCCCCTGCCCACGGCGGACGTCACCGAACGGGAACGGGCCGACGATTACCACGTCGTCGCGCTCGATGCGCTCGTGCGCATGAAGCTCAACTCATTTCGCCGCAAAGATCAGGTGCATCTCCAAGACCTGATCGCTCTCGGCCTCATCGACGCCTCCTGGCTCCCGAAGTGCCTCCCCGAGCATGCGGCCCGTCTTCAGCAGCTGCTCGACGACCCGGACGGCTGACGGTTCTCTCCACGTGTGATACGGCTCACACGTGATCCTCGCGCTCGAGTGCACGGCACGTGAAAGCCGACCGGCCGTGAGGCCGCGGGCGAACCACGCTGGACGCCGCATCTTGTGGCGGTTCGCCCCATGCCTCACGGCGTTGGGCTTGGACGAGGGCCGACAGCGTCGGCGATGGAATGCCCGCCAGTCCGCGTCGGCGTCATGGCCGGTTCGCGATTCGGTAGAGAGCCGTGTCGGTGCGGAGGTACATCGAGTCGCCGACGGCGGCGGGCGTGGCAAAGATCCGACCGTCGAGATGGTTGGTGGCGAGGACCTTCGGCTCGGCGCCCGGGCCCGAGCCCGGATCGATCACGAACGTGTCGCCGTCGCGGTTGCCCACGTAGATCCGCCCATCGGCGAACAGCGGCGACGAGGAGAAGTTGCCGCCGAGGCGGAGGGTCGCCACCGTCGTGCCCGTGGGGGCGTCGAGAAACGTGGCCACGCCCTTGTCGCTCACCATCAAGAGCCGCTCGCCGACGACGAGCGGCGAGGGCATGCTCGGTGCGCCCTTCTTCTCCTGCCAAGCGATCTCCGCCCCGCTGCCGTCACTGGCGAGCTTCACGGCCAACAGCCGCGGCTGGTTGAAGCTCGTGCTCATGAAGAGCAGGCCGTGGCCAGTCACCGGCCGGGGCACCACCGAGAAGCCGAGCTCGCCATAGCTCATCCGCCAGAGCTCGGCGCCCGTGTTCGGATCGTAGCCATAAAGCCAGTCGGCGCCGGGCGAGACCAGTACGTCGCGGCCGCTCTGCTGCAGGATGATCGGCGTGGCGTAGGCCTTTTTGACATCGGGGTCGTCGCGGAGCTTCCCGCTTCGCGCGGTCTTCCAGGCAAGTCGGCCGGTGGCGGTGTCGAGCGCCGCGACGAACTGCACGTCGATGCCGTCGCAGTTCACGATCAGCAGGCCGTTCCAGACGATCGGCGTGCTCCCAGGGCCGTTCATGTGGTCGAGCCGTAGTTCCCGGTTCGCCCACAGCACCTTGCCTGTCGCTGTCTCGATGCAGGCCGTGCCAAAGTCGCCGAAGTGGCAGTACAGCCGCCCATCGGCAAGCACGGGAGACGGTGACGCGTAGGAGTTGAGGGCATGGATCGGCTGTGGCTCGTCGATCCCGAAGAGTTCGACGTCGTGGACGACCCGGCCCGTGTCGCGATCGACGGCGAGAGCCCGCAGGCTGAGGGACGTGGCGACGTTTCGGGCTTGGCCGCCCGAGGGCTCCACCGCCCGCCGCGCCTTCTCCTCGTCCGTCGCCTCCCGCTCGATCGCCGTGGTCATCCAGACCAGCTGCTCGTCCAGCACGGGTGACGACCAGCCGCGGCCTGGTAGCGGCGTCCTCCAGACGACGTGTTCCGTCTCGCTCCAGGTGAGCGGGAGATCGTGGGCATTCAGGGCATGGCCTTCGCCGTCGGGCCCACGCCACTGCGGCCAGGGCGCGGCGGCGACGGCGGTGATCGCGGTCAGAGCGGCCGCGATCACGAGGCAGGCCCGGCCGGCGCAGAGGCATCGCGAAGTCATGCAGGGATCTCCGGGGATGGCGTCAGGATAGCGGTCTTCGGCGGTGGATGCCCGCCCGCAGGAAGCCGTAGTTCTCCAGTCGCATCCGGTCGGCGAGGTCGTCGATCGTGGATTGGGGCACGTCGTAGATCGAGAGCACGCGGTCGAAGAGCGCCAGGGCCGTCTCGAACTCTGCGGGAATCACCTCGTTGGCGCCGAGGTGTCGCAGTTCCTCGACCTCGAGAACATATTCGGTGCGAACGATGATCCGCACGCCGGCTGAGAGTTCACGGGCGATCCGTACACTCCGCCGCGTGCTGGCGGCGTCGGAGATCGCCAGCACGTAGGCCCGGGCTCGGGCGATGCCCGCGTGCTCGAGCACCGCGGCGCGGGTGCAGTCGCCGAAGTGGATGTCGAGGCCATGAGCCCGCTCGCGACGAACCGTTTCGGGATTGAGTTCGAGGACGACGTGGGCCACGCCAAACTCGGCGAGCGCCGTGGCGAGGTTGCGGCCGTTGAGGCCGAAGCCAGCGATGATCACGTGGTCTGAAAGGTGCGGTCGTCCTTCCTGCGGGCCGCGGTCCGCAAGCCAGCGGCCGCAGAACCGCGTTTGCGAGAGGCGGTCGAGCCAGCCGGGCAGCCCCGCGGAGACGAGTGGCGTGGCCGCCATCGTGAGCACGGCCGCGGCCAGAAACGTCTGGTAGTCGTCACGGCCGAGCAGCCCGGCCTCCGCACCGCGGGATCCGAGCACGAACGAGAACTCGCCAACCTGTGCGAGTGCCGCGCCGGCGAGCAGGCTCGTTCGCGGCGGATAGCCCGCCACGATCGCCGGGAAGGCGGTCATCGCGGTCTTTCCCAGCACGATCGCCAGCACGGTGACGGCCACCAGCGCGGCGTGCTCGGCAAGGAACCGCACGTCGAGGAGCATGCCGACCGACACGAAGAACAGGCTGGCCAGCGTGTCGCGGAAGGGGAGCACCTCGGTGAACGCCTGATGGCCATATTCGCTCTCCGAGAGCACGAGGCCCGCAAGGAAGGCCCCGAGCGCGAGCGACAGACCGACCTGGGCGGTGATCGCGGCGGTGCCGAGGCAGGCGAGCACGATCGTCATCAGAAAGAGCTCGCGGTTCCTCAGCCGGACCACTTCGTGGAGGATCCGGGGTACGACGAGGCGGCCGACGGCGAGCACCGCGGCCACGGTCGCGAGCCCTGCCGCTACCGAGGCGAACGGATCGGTGAACAGGCCAGGGGTGCCCCCAGCCGTCTCTGGCGGATGGACGCCTGCTGCCTTGGCGAGCAGGGGAACGGCGAGCATCGCCGCGACCACCACGAGATCCTGGAGCAGCAGCACCGCGACGGCGATTCGACCGTGCGGCGTGGCGGTCTCGCCGCGATCGGCAAGGAGCTTGAGAACGATCGCCGTGCTCGACATCGCCACGAGCATCCCCGCGAAGATCGCCTGCGGGAGCGTGCCGAGATACCACCACGTCGCCGCGGCGACCACGGCGGTGGTGACGACGATCTGCGGCAGGCCCACGCGGGCCATCGTCGGCAGCATGACGAGCAGTCTCGAGAGCGAGAACTCGAGGCCCACCGTGAACAGCAGCACGACGACGCCGATCTCGGCGAGCACTTCGACGACGTGCAGGTCGGAGACGAGCGACAGCCCGTAGGGCCCCACCAGCACCCCCGCGACCAGCAGTCCGACGACGCTCGGGAGCCGGAACTGACCGAAGGCGAAGACGACGGCTGCCGCGACCGCGAACACGATGACCAGGTCGGCGAGGAACATGGGCGGTTCGGCCAGTGGTCGCGGGAGGGGAGACACTCAGAGCGTAGCGCACGGCTCGCTGAAAAGCCATGTTTTCGGGCCCGGGAGCCCGTCTTGGGCGGTCAGCCCTTCCCTGCTAGCCTCTCCCGCCCTGGAGGCTTCTTTTATGCGCGGCGAAGCAGGCAACACGGTGCGTCTGGCAGCGATGGTGGCGGTCGTCGGCGCGGCGGTCTGGGCCGGTCGGCCGAGTGCCGCAGAAACGCCCGCCAACCTGCCGGACAGAGCCTGTGACCTGCGGGTGGAAAGCGAACTGTTCGCCGCTGGAGGCGACAAGCCCGTCGCCCGAAGCCTGACGCTTTTTCACAACGGCGTCGCCTGGGACTTTCTCGAACTGGTGGATGGCGACACGAAGGCCGCGGCGATCGGCGAAATCGTCCTCCACGATCCGGCGCGTGAGCGGGTGGTGGTGATCGACCCGGTGCGGCATGTGAAAACACAGGTCGAAATGATCCGGCTCGAGAGGCTGTCTGTCTCGCTGGCGAAGTGGGCGCGGGCGAACGACGACCGGCTCGTTCGCTGGGCGGGTGGCCCGGACTTCGCCTCGGGCTTCTCCGAGGAGGATGAGCGGATCGAACTCGTCGGACCGCGCGTGAAGTATGCGGTGGCCTACGACGAGGCGCCGTGCCCCGAGGCCGCCGGCAACTACCGGCGGTTCGCCGACACCGCGATCCTGCTCAAGGCGCTGATGCAGCCCGGTGGCATCCCGCCATTTCCGCGGCTGGCCGTGAATCGGCGGCTCGAGGATGTCGGCGCGATCCCCCGCGAGGTCACGCTCGAGATCGAACCGCGGCTGATCGGGATCACCGGCCGTCCCGAGCGGCTGCGATGCGTGCACAAGGTTCATCCGCGTCTTCTGGCCGGCGACCTCGAGCGCATCGAAGACGCCCAGGCGCACGTGGCAGCCGCGGACGCGGTCGATCTGGCGACGTTCATCGACCGCGATGAGGAGCCGTCTCGGTCCACTCCGCCCGGATCATGAGTTGGACGGCGGCATTCCCTACGCCGCCGTCACGACTGGCATGCGCGGAGGAGTTTCGCGCCGCGGCAAGAAACCCAGCCCGACCGGACGATGTTTCCTGTGTCTCACATCCTTCCCAACCCGTCGGGTCGGGCGGAAGGGTTCGGCGGTTCGGGCTGTTCGCGAGAAGAACTTCAGGCCGGTGGGCGCCGTCGAGTTCGGGGGTGGGGCATGTCGAGAGGCTCGCGGAAAATGCCGCGGCCCAGACGTTGACATCTGTACACATATCTGTTTCAATCATCAACATCCATATCAAGGCATTTACTACGGAGGGTCTCGATGCTGGTGCTCTCACGCAAGCAAAACGAACGGATTCGGGTCGGAGACTCGGTGGTGGTGACGATCGTCCGCGTCAGCGGCGACAAGGTGCGGATCGGGATCGAGGCACCGGCGAACGTGCGGGTGCTGCGGGACGAACTCGACGCCGACACGCTTGGGACGGTGACCATCGAGGGATCTGCGGAACTGGCCATTCCGCGACTGCTCGGTGTGGCCGGCTGACGAGGCCATGCGACGTCGCCCGCCCGAGCATCGGCCGGGCGGTGCCGAACCTTCGAAAACGGGCCGCCGGGCCGTGGGACTCCACGGTGCCGGCGGCTTGCTTTCGGGGACGGTTTGGGCGGCGGGCTGTCCGGGCCGGTGTTGGCCGTTTGAGTCGTCGCTGTCGGATTTTGCCGCGGTCGGGCAGAATCATGCCATGAACGTGACCGAGGCCGGCTTCCTGCCGGATGCCGACGACGCTGTCATGGCGGCCAGCCCTGCGAAGCGGCGGTCGGTGGCGCGGTTGGCGGTCGTGTTGGCAACGCTGACGGTGGCGGCGCTTGCCGTGGCCGGCTTTGCCGCGACGAGAGTTCCCGAGTTCTATCGGCAGCGGCTCGCGGTCGAGGGAGCGGAGGATTCGGCCCGTCGTCTGGTCAGTGACGTCTCGGCGCTGCACGCGTCGTTCATTCGTGAAGGCGCCTGGGAGGCGGCCTTCTCCGAGCGCGACATCAATGCCTGGCTCGCCAGCGATCTGCCCCGCAACCACGGCCGCTTGCTGCCGCAGGCCGTCGCCGAGCCGCGACTGCGGTTCACGCCTCGGCGGGTTCATGCCGCCGTCCGGCTCGGAGCCGGACGTGCATCGACGGTGGCAGTGCTCGTCGCCGAGGTGCAGCTTCGGGAGCCGAACCAACTCGGGATCGTGGTGGAAGATGCCCGTCTCGGCAGCCTCCCGCTCCCCCGGGGGCTCGTGCTGGGCGAGATTCGTCGGCGATTCGACCAGATCGGCATGGTGACAGCCGTCCGGCGGCTGGATGGCCGCAGCGTGCTCGTGGTGTACATTCCATCGACTCACGAGTCGGGTGGCATGAGCCACTGGCTCGAGTCGCTGTCGATCGGCGAGGGTACCGTCGCCTTCGCGGGGCACACGCGCCCCGGGCGGCCGCCACTGGTGCCACCGCCTGCCGGCAGTGGATCGTGAACGGATAACGAGGCAGAAAACTCCGCGACAAGGGGGCAGGCATGCCAGGGCTGACATTTCTCGGGGCGGCGGGTGTGGTGTCGGGATCCCGGCACCTGGTCGATGCGGCGGGCGGTCGGGTGCTTGTCGACTGCGGTCTCTTCCAGGGAGAGAAGGATCTCCGCGAGAAGAACTGGGATCGATTCCCGGTGCCACCCGGGTCGATCGACGCCATCGTGCTGACGCACGGTCACATCGACCACTCGGGCTACCTGCCGCGTCTGGCCCGGGAGGGCTTCTCCGGCCCGATCTACACATCGCCCGCCACCGCCGACCTGCTCGGCCTGCTTCTCTACGACTCGGCGAAGTGCCAGGCGGAAGACGCCCTCTACGCCAACCGCAAGGGTTATTCGAAGCACGCGCCGGCCCTGCCGCTCTACGAGGAGCGGGACGTCGACCGCGTGCTCCGGCTCGTGCGGCCGGTCGCCCGGGAATCGTGGTTCTCGCCTGCCGGCGGCGTGCGCTGCCGATTTCATGAGGCCGGCCACATGCTCGGCAGCTCGTTCATCGAGATGGAGGCGGCGCGGGAGCAGGGGGGCGTACCGGTGCGGATCGTGTTGTCGGGCGACGTGGGCCGCTTCGACGCGCCCCTCTACAAGGATCCGATCTCACCGCCGAACTGCGACTATCTGGTCTGCGAAAGCACCTACGGCGACCGCGACCACACCCCCTCACGGCCGCTCGACGAACTCGAACAGGTGACCAACGAGGCGATCCGCCGCGGCGGCATGATGCTCGTGGCGTCGTTCGCGATCGGCCGCTGCCAGCAGCTCGTGTACCTGCTCCGGACGCTCATGGCGGCCGGCCGGGTGCCGGAGACGCCGATCTGGGTCGATTCGCCCATGGCCGTCGATGCCATGCAGGTGTTCCGCAAGCACCGCGACGAGCACGACTTCACCGAGGCGAAGATGCAGGGTGTGGCCGAGTCGCTGGCCAGCCCCTTTGTGCGGATGGCAAAGACAGCCGACGAATCGAAGGCCATCAACGGCCACCACGGCGCGGGCATCGTGATCGCGTCGAGCGGCATGATGAACGGCGGCCGGATCCTCCATCATCTGGCCCGGCGGCTGCCCGACCCCAAGACCACCGTGCTCGTGGCCGGCTACCAGGCCAAGGGCACGCGGGGCAGGAACCTGATCGAGGGAGCGGAGTTCCTGCGGATCCACGGACGCGACGTGCCTGTTCGCGCGGTGGTGCGGAAAGTGGACGCCCTCTCAGGCCATGCCGATCGGCACGAGATCGACCGCTGGCTGGGAAGCATGGCCGCGCCGCGGCGGACGTTTCTCGTTCACGGCGAGCCTCCGGCGGCGGCTGGGCTCGCCGAGTTCATCCGCTCCCGCCGCGGCTGGGATGTGCACATCCCAGCGCTCGGCGAACACGTCGAGCTCGATTGACACAAACACCCAGGATCAGGAGTCACCATGGCCAAGAAGCCGAAGCACGATGAGGCTGCGATCGGGTCGAAAGTCACCGGCAAGGCATGCAGCATCCTCCCCGACACCGTACTCGGCGACGACGTGGCGCTCGTCGCGGAGAACATGGAGCGAATCCTCGGTTCGCCGAGCTATTCCCTCGCCCAGGACGACAAGCTGTTGCTCACGCGGGAGGAGATGCGGGGCGTGCGGATGCTCCTCGAGCTCGGCAAGCCCGAGATCGCCCTGCAGGCTGACAACATCAAGTCCACCGTCATCGTCTTCGGCGGCACGCAGATCGCCGATCGCGCCGCCGCCGAGCGGCGGCTTTCCGAGGCCCGCCGGGCCGCCCAGGCCGCCCCGGCCAACCGGGCGCTCGGTCGCGAGGTCGAGCGGGCCGAGCGGCTGCTCTCCATGTGCCGGTATTACGACGATGCTCGGACGTTCGCCCGGATTGTCTCGATCGACAACCAGTGCGAGGACGAGCGTGACTACGTGATCATCACCGGCGGCGGTCCCGGGATCATGGAGGCCGCCAACCGCGGCGCTTTCGACGTCGGCTGCAAATCGATCGGCCTCAACATCAAGCTGCCGGCCGAGCAGCAGCCGAACCCCTTCATCACGCCGGAACTCTGCTTCCAGTTCAAGTATTTCGCCCTGCGGAAGTTTCACTTCATCCTCCGGGCAGCGGCGGTCGTTCTCTTTCCGGGCGGCTTCGGCACGCTCGACGAGATGTTCGAGACGCTCACGCTCCGGCAGACCCACCGCATGCAGCCGGTGCCGATCATCCTCTACGGCCGCGACTACTGGTCGAAGGTGATCGACTTCCGCTTCCTGGCCGAGTCGGGCGTGATCGCCGATCACCACCTCGACCTGTTCAGCTATGCCGAGACGCCTGAAGATGCCTGGCAGCAGATCCTCGACTTCCACGCCAAGAAGCAGCAGGTGTGACGCCGCGGCGGTGATGAACAGGCAGGCACAGGCTGAAAACCAGCACGACGAGGTGGGGTTCGGCGAGGGGCTGTCTTGAGCGTTGCAGCAGGCATGCCCCCATCGCTTACGCGATTGGGCTTCCCGGACGGAGCGACCGACCAGCGAGGGTAGTCCCGAGCCGCCGCGATCGACAGACACAGGCTGAAAACCTGTGCTACGGGGCGGGGAGGCGGATCGTGAATGCCGTGCCGATGCCGGGCGTGCTCTCGACGGAGATGGTGGCGGCATGGGCCTGCACGATGTGCTTCACGATCGAGAGCCCGAGACCCGTGCCGCCGAGGTTGCGACTGCGGGCCTTGTCCACGCGGTAGAA
Organism: Pirellulales bacterium; assembly: GCA_040397625.1. GTDB lineage: Bacteria > Planctomycetota > Planctomycetia > Pirellulales > UBA1268 > QWPN01. The sequence continues at coordinate 14,047 of JBBAVQ010000011.1, forward strand.
CCGCTCGAACAGCCGCGGCAGGTGCTCCTCCGCGATCCCGCAGCCCTCGTCGCGGACATGGATCGCGGGGCCGGTGGCATCGGCGGTGGCCGACAGCCAGACGGTCTTGCCGGGCTCGCTGTACTTGATCGCATTGTCCACGAGGTTGATGACCGCCTGTTCGAGCAGCGGGCCGTTGACCGCCACCATCAGATCCGGTGGGCCGTCGACCTCCAGGCGGATCGACCGCTCCGCGGCCCGGGGCCGGCAGTCGTCGGCGGCAGTGAAGAGAATTTCCGCGACCGGCTGCGGCTCCAACGGCAGCTTTCCGCTCGTCTCGCTCTGCTCGATCCGCGACAGCGCCAGGAGGTCTTCGATGATCGCCGCGAGCCGGTCGGCCTGTCGGGCCACGATGCCCAGAAACCGCCGGGCATCGTCGGGCTCGTCGAGCGCTCCGTCGAGGAGCGTCTCGACGAAGCCCTTGATCGACGCCACCGGCGTCTTGAGCTCGTGCGACACGTTGGCCACGAAGTCACGGCGGATGTTTTCGAGCCGCTGGACTTCGGTCACGTCGTTGAGCACGATCACCGCGCCGCCGTCCCCGGATGCGTCGCGGAGAGCGGTGCCGCGGAGGCGGATCGTGCGGTCTCGGATGCCGCGGAGGAGGAGATCGTCTTCGACGGGATCTCGGCAGTCGATGGCGGTGAGTGCGAATCGTCGCAGGTCGGGGTTGCGGATCACGTCTTGAATCGGCCGCCCCGCGGCCTGCTCCGCCTCCACGTCGAGGAGTTCGGCTGCGGCGCGGTTGATGCCGAGGATGCGGCGGCGGCCGTCGATCGCCAGCACGCCCTCGATCATGCTGCCGAGCACGGCTTCCTGCTGCGTGTCCTGTCGGCCGATCGTGAGTCCCCGTTCCACCAGCTGCTCGCGGAGCCTGACGAGGGCCGCGGCGATGTCGGCGAACTCGGCCACGTCGGTGGCGGGGGGGTCGGCGCGGACGTCACCGGAGGCAAGCCTCGCAGACGCGGCCCGGAGGCCATCGACGGGCCGGGCGAGCTGCCGGGCGAGGGCGTAGGAGATGGCCGCCGCTGCCGCCGTCACGGCCAGGCAGCCGAGCAGCAGCGTCCGCTGCCATTCCGCGAGTTGCCGGTCTGATTCGGCCGCATCGGCGGTGACGAGGATCACGCTCGACGGACTGGAGCCGACCGGCAGGGCCACCTCGACCGACCGGCGGCCCGACCGACTGTCGTAACGGCTGCGACTCGCCACGCTGCCGGCGCGGGCCACCGCCACCGTCTGATCGCCGTCGCCTGGGCCGCTGGCCGTCGCGTCGAGCAGGCGGCAGTCGATGCGACTCGTGTCCCGCAGTCCGCGGGCCGCGGATTCGAAGGCGGGCCGGTCGATCACGCCGGCCGCATCGACCGTTGCCGCGGCAAGTCCACGGCCGGCGTCGGTGAGTCGGTCGCGAAGGGCCGCATCCGCCAGCCCCGCGAACTGGATGCTCGCGATCCAGCATGCCGCCGCAGCGGTGGCGGCGACGATCGCGGAACAGCCGGCGAAGACGTGCCAGACGAAGCGATTGCGGGGCATGGTCGGGCGTCGCGCGGCGTGGGTGATGTCCTGGCCCGCCGGAACGTCGCTGCCCGTCGGGGCGGCATGCGGCCGCTCATCAGTGTCTCACGCGCCGGCGTGTCGGGAAAGCCGCTGCCACGGATGGCCGGCGGTCACTTGCGGAACCGGTAGCCGACGCCGCGGACGGTCTCGACGTAATGGTCATGGTCGCCGAGTTTTCGCCGCAGGCCGGCGACCTGCACGTCGACCGACCGCTCGGTGACCGGATAGTCGGTCCCCTTCACGGCGTCGACGATCTGCGCCCGGCTGAAGGCCCAGCCGGGCCGTCGGGCGAGAAACATGAGCAGGGCGAACTCGGTGTAGGTGAGGTCGAGCAACCGGCCCGCGAGCGTGGCCTCGTGGCGGCCGGGGTGGATCGACAGCTCGTGCACGTCGATCGTGGTCTCCTGATCCTCAAGCCGCCGCGCTTCATCGCGACGAAGCAACGCCCTCACCCGTGCCGAGAGCACGCGGGGGCTGAAGGGCTTGGCGATGTAGTCGTCGGCGCCGCGTTCGAGTCCGGCCACCATGTCGGCCTCTTCGCCTTTCGCGGTGAGCATCACGATCAGGATGTCGCGGGTCTTGGGGTCGGCCTTGAGCCGCCGGCAGACCTCGAGACCGTCCACCGCCGGCAGCATCAGGTCGAGGACGATCAGGTCGGGCGGACTGGTGCGGGCGGACCGCAGGGCCTGCTCACCGCTGCCGACGCACTCCACGTCGTAGCCGTCCTTGGCGAGGTTGTAGCGGACGAGTTCGAGCAGGTCGTCCTCGTCGTCGACGACGAGCACCCGCGGCTTGTGCGGCTCCTGCAGACCACGGTTCCTGCTGGGCATGTGCGTCGCCTCGGCCGAGGGCGTCGATCGGTTGTCGGTGGTGATCATAGTCGCCGA
>JBBAVQ010000011.1:16626-25651 GCA_040397625.1 Pirellulales bacterium
AGCAGCAGTTCGACGTCCTCGGGCGTGAGGCTCGAGATCATGCTCTCGTCGGCCGCCACGATCGACTCGGCGAGTTCCCGCTTGCGGTCTTGGAGGGCGAGAATCTTCTCCTCCACCGTGTCGCGGGCGATCAGACGGTAGGCGAACACGCGGCGGGTCTGGCCGATACGGTGGGCGCGGTCCACGGCCTGCGCCTCCACGGCGGGGTTCCACCAGGGGTCGAGGATGTAGATGTAGTCGGCCGCGGTGAGGTTGAGGCCCTGGCCGCCGGCCTTGAGGCTCACGAGGAACAGCCGGCAGTCCGGGTCCTCCTGGAAGCGGACGACGCGAGCCTGCCGGTCGGTCGTGCGTCCGTCGAGGTATTCGTAGACCGTCTTCTTCTCGTCGAGCCGGCGGCGGAGGATTGCCAGGAAACTGGTGAACTGGCTGAAGACGAGCACCTTGTGCCCCTCGTCGAGCACCTCGTCGAGCTGTTCCAGCAGCGTATCGAGCTTGGCACACGACTCGTCCACGCGGGAGTGATCGACCAGTCCCTGATGGCAGGCGGTCTGCCGCAGCCGCAGCAGCGCCTCGAGCACGGCGATTCGCGAGCGGCCGATGCCCATCCGGCCGATCCGCCCGGCGAGTTCGGCCCGGAAGTGCTCGCGGAGTTCGTCGTAGGCCTTCCGCTGGGTCTCGCCGAGTTCGACGAACAGCGTCTGCTCGGTCTTCTCCGGAAGATCGGAGAGCACCTGCGCCTTCGTCCGCCGCAGCAGGTAGGGGCGGACGGCGCGGGCCACGATCTCCGAGCTGCCGCGTCCGTCGGCGAGAAACTTCCTCAGCCGGGCGGCGCTGCCGAGCTGTCCGGGGTTGAGAAATTCGAAGATGCTCCAGAGTTCGCCGATGTGGTTCTCGACCGGTGTGCCGGTGAGCGCCAGGCGATGGCGGGCGCGGAGCAGCCGGCAGGCCTTCGCCGCCTGGCTGGCTGCATTCTTGATCGACTGGGCCTCGTCGAGGATCACGTAGTCGAACTCGGTCTCGCGGTGGGCCACGATGTCGCGGCGGAGCGTGCCGTAGGTCGTGATCACGATGTCCCAGTCAGCGAGCGTGCCCGCCTCGTCGGCCCGCGTCGTGCCCGTGTAGTTGGCGACCCGCAGGTTCGGCGCGAACCGGCGGGCCTCGTCCATCCAGTTGAAGACGAGGCTGCGGGGCACGATCACGAGCGTCGGGCGGTGGGGAATGCCGGCGGCACGGACCTCGGCCTGACGTCGGGCCAAGAGAGCCAGCACCTGGATCGTCTTGCCGAGACCCATGTCATCGGCGAGACAGCCGCCCAGTCCGAGCGACTCGAGAAACACCAGCCAACCGAGCCCTTCTCGCTGATAGTGTCGGAGCGTGCCCTGGAAGCCCTCCGGCTCGGGCTCCGCCTCGGGCCGTTCGCCGGCGGCGAGCTGCTCGCGGAGGCGGTCGAATGCCTCGTCGAACGTGGACCGTGGCTGGCCGGCGAGCAGCGCGTCGAGCAGCGCCATCTGGATGCGGCCGTAGCGGAGCTTGCCGTCATGCTTCTGCGCGAGCGCCGCCATGGGCGCGAGTTCCTGCGCGAACGTGTCGGGCAGGATGCCAATCGAGCCGTCGGGCAGCTCGACCGACCGGCTGCCACGAGCGATCGCCTCGAGCAGGGCCGGCAGGTCGGCCGTCACGCCGCCGAAGTCGATGGCCGCAGAGAGTTCGAACCAGTCGATGCCGCTGGTGACGTTCCAGGCGACGCTGCCTGCGGGGCGGTAGCGGCGGCCTGCGACCTCGACGAGCCAGCCGGTGGCGGCGAGCTGCGACACCGAGGTGTCGAGCCTGTTGCGCGGGATTTCGACGTGGTGGGCGGCGGGCGAGCCGTCGAGTGACTGGCCGCGGGCCGCGGTGGCGCCGTGCCGCGGCAAGAGCGCCAGTGCCTCGCGCTCCGCGGCCCGGTCGCGGCGGACGAAGACGCGGTGCGTGGCGTCGGCGGCACCCCCCGCCGGATCGTCGGCGGCGATCGACAGGCCCGCGTAGTCGAACCAGATCCGGCCGGCGAGATGCACGCGGGGCTGTGTCCGCCGCCGCTCACCAGGCTCTGCGTCGAGCGACACGGCGGGCGAGTCGTCGAGCACGAGTTTAGGGCGCGGCGCGCCCGACTCGATCCGCCAGCCGGTCCAGGCGGGCAGGACGAGCCGGGGCACATCGGCGAGGAGCGCGAGCCGCTCGATCAGGCCGTCGACCTGCGCTCCGGCCACCTCGATCGGGCCCCGGCGCTCGAACTGTTCGAGCCAGCCCGACGAGATTCCGCCAGTGTCGCCGTCGTCGATGGCCTTGAGCCGCGCGATGCGATCGGCAAAGACCACGAGCCCGGCCCGGAGGACCGCCTTCGGCTCGCTGAGGTTCTTGCGCTGGCTTCCCCGCACGAGCATGCCGCGGAGGGTGGCCTTCGCCGGCCGCGGCAGGGCGTCGTCATCGCCGTCGTTCCGGCCCTTCACCGGCCTGAGATCATCGTCATCGGGCTCGAGCACGAAGGCGAACTCCCAGGGCTGGCCGCCGTCCCACGTCATCGGCACGACCCGCTCGGGGTCGCGGCGGGGTTCCGGCTGCACCACGAGCCGCCCGGTTTCGCAGAGCATCGCGAGATGGGTGGCCGCCGACCGCGGGCTGACCACGATCCGAACGATCGACCTCCGCTCGACCGGATCAGGCAGCCCGTGGCCGCCTGCAACCGTCGCCCCGACGAGCTGCTCGACGATCAGCCGTTCCTGGGGGTCGAGCTGATCGAGCTCGACCTCTTCGGGGCCGAGGACGACCGGCCGTGGTCGGCCGGTGGCGTTGCCGGCGACGTCGAGCTGCATGCGGGCCGGCACCAAGACCGCGGCTCGCGCCTCCGACGATGCCCCGAGGTCGAGAAGGAACACCAGCGCCCCACCGGCCCGGCGCTGGTCGGGGATCGAGAGGCCATGGGCGCGGACGGCGGGTTCCACGAGCCGCCGCCGCTCCTCGAGTTCCGTCGCCCAGGCCGGGAGCCGTTGGCCACCGCGGCGGACCGCCGGCGGGGGCGTCCAGGTCGGCACGGCCGCGGCGGCAGCATCACTGGTCTGATCGCCGTCGTCCGCCTCGTCGGTCACGTCGTCATCGGCCGGTCCGACTTCCGCGACATCGTCGGCCACGATGTCGAGCGTGACCGGCGTCTGGTCGTGGATGCCCGAGAGGAGGCGGCGGCGATCGACCTCGAGCAGCACGGCGGCGAGCACGGCGCAGGGAAGGCCGGCACGGCCGGCGGTCGTGGTGCAGCGGGTCTCGAGGGTCATGCCGCCGCGGCGATGGGCCGACAGCTCCAGCTGCACTTCGTGTTCGTCGCCGTCGTCCCCGAGGACGGTGGCCCGCACCTGGCCGACTCGCGGGCAGGCGACGGAGGCGGGGGTGATCGTGCGGGCCTTGGCGACGTCGGCCGAGGGAAAGAGATGAAAGAGGCGCTGCTCGAGGGTCTTCATGCTGCCGGTTCGGAGGGTCGAAAGACACGCTGCGGCGAACCGGACCCACGCGGGGCCCCGCGGGCGCAGCACGTTGTTGTACCCCGCCGAAGCCGCGTTTGGCGAGGGCGGGCATCGTGGGCACCGCGGACCGCCGCGATCAGCCCCCCTTCACCGTCGCCACGAGTTCCAGCACGTTCTCGACCGGCGTGTGCGGCAGGATGCCGTGGCCGAGGTTGAAGATGTGGCCCGGCCGGCCCGCGGCGCGGGCGAGCACGTCCCGCGTTCGGCGGCGAACGGTGTCGCGATCGGTGAGGAGCACGATCGGCTCGAGGTTGCCCTGCACCGCACGGTCGTGGCCGACGGCAGCCCAGCCCGCGTCGAGGTCGATCCGCCAGTCGATCCCGATCACCGAACCGCCGGCGTCGCGCAACAGCGGCAGCAGCGCGGGGTTGCCGGTGGCGAAGTGGATCGTCGGCACCCGCTTCGCCGCCGCCGCCAACGCCGTGCGGCTGTGCGGGAGCACGTAGCGGCGGTAGTCGTCGGGGCCAAGGCAGCCGACCCAGCTGTCGAACAGCTGCACCACCTCCGCGCCGGCGTCGATCTGCGCTACGAGGTAGCGGCTCACCCCGCGGGCGAGCCTGTCCATCAGGTCGTGCCATGCCGACTCGTGCCGGTACATGAACTGCTTGGTGAGCAGCCAGGCCTTGCTCGTGCCTCCCTCGATGCAGTAGCCGGCGAGCGTGAAGGGGGCGCCCGCGAAGCCGATCACGGGGATCGAAGCGTCGAGGCCGGCCCGCGTCGCCCGGACGGTGTCCATCACGAAGCCGAGGCGGTCGATGTCGTCGAGCTCCAGCACGCGGCCGACGTCGTCGGGCGACCGCACGGGGTTGTGGATCACCGGCCCTTCGCCGTGGGCGAATTCGAGGTCGAGCCCCATCGGTTCGAGGATCGGGAGGAGGTCGCTGAAGATGATCGCCGCATCGACACCGAGCCGCGCGACGGTCGCGATCATCACCTCGGCGGCGAGCCGCGGCGTCTTGCAGAGTTCGAGGAATCCGACCTTGTCGCGGATCGCCCGGTATTCGGGGAGGTAGCGGCCCGCCTGCCGCATGAGCCAGACGGGCGTTCGTTCCACCGGTTCCAGGCGGCAGGCCCGCAGCAGGAGCGGGGCGGCGGGCGGCGGCGTCATGATGGAAGCGGCAGGCATCGGGGCGAGTATATGCCCGACCCGGGCCATCCGCAGGACGGGTTTCGCAACTACAATACGACGATTCACGATCCGCTCGGGCATCGCATGGCCGCATTTCTTTCCGGCATCTCCATCGTCTGCTTCGCGGCGAGCTACGCCGTGGCGCTCGCCTGCGAGGCGTCGCGGCTCGCCTTCCGCTCCGGCGTTCGCGGGGCGGCGATGGTGGCCTTCGCGGCGGCGGGGCTCTTCGCCCACACGCTGTTCCTCGTCTGGCGGGCCGTGGATGGCGGTGCGGCGCCGCTCTCGAGCCCCTTTGACTGGTATCTGCTGGCGGCCTGGCTGCTGGCGGCCGGCTATCTCTGGCTCACGATCGCCAATCCGCGAACGCCGGTGGGCCTGTTCCTGCTCCCGATCGTGCTTGGCCTCGTCGGCGCCGCGACGCTCGCCAGCCGCGTGCCATTCCTCCACGACTCGGCGTCGCTCTTCTGGGGGCGGATTCACGGCGGGCTGCTGCTGGTGTGCAGCGTGAGCGTGGTGCTCGGGGCCATCGCCGGCCTGATGTGGCTCATCCAGGCGGGCCGCCTCGCTCGCAAGGAGGCGCCGGTCCGCGGCTTCCGCATGCCGAGTCTCGAGCGGCTGGCCAGCATCACCGCTCGCACGCCGATGATCGCGGCCTGGGCCGCAGCGGCGGGCTTCGCCTCGGGCATCGTGCTCAACGCGGTCAACCGCAGGCGTGGCCTGCTTGAGACCGTTCCCTGGACCGATCCGGTCGTGCTGCGGATGGCCGTTGTTGTCGTCTGGCTGGTGATCGCCGCGCGGATCGCCGCGGCTGCGCGGCGGCGGCCGGACGGCGGTCGGACGACGGCTCGACTGGCACTGGTGAGTCTGGTCGTGCTCGTGGCCAGCATCGCCTGGGGCGTGCTCGGCAAGACTCAGCATGGCAGGCCGGCGACGGTGCAGGCTCCGGCCGGGGAGTCGCCATGACGCTCGCCCTAGTTGGAGGTACGCACCGCACGGTGCCGCTGGCACTGCGGGAGCGGCTCGCCTTTTCGGCGGAGCAGGCCGCCGAGGCGCTGGCACGGTTTCGCGACCGCTTTCCCGGCCGCGAGGGCGTGCTCCTCTCGACCTGCAATCGCGTCGAGTTTTACGCCGCGGGCGAAAACGATGCCGCCGCACCGCCGCCTGAACAACTCGTGTCGTTCCTTGCCGAGTGCCGGGGGATCGACGCTGCGGCCCTCGGGCCCCTGCTCGCCCGCGAGCACGACGATGCGGTCGTCCGCCACCTGTTCGGCGTGGCGGCAGGCCTCGACAGCATGGTGCTCGGCGAGCCGCAGATCCTCGCCCAGGTCAAGCAGGCATGGGCGATCGCACAGGACAGCCAGACGTCGGGGCCGCTCACGGCCGGGCTGTTTCAAGCGGCTCTGCGAACCGCCAAACGGGTCGCTTCGGAGACGGCGCTCGGCCGGGAGCGGGTCTCGATCCCGAGCGTGGCGGTGGCCGACTTTGCCAGCGGCGTCTTCGAGCGGTTTGACGACAAGCGGGTGCTGCTGGTGGGCGCGGGCAAGATGGCAGCGGAGACGCTGAGGTATCTCCGCGAGGCCGGCACTCGGGACGTGGTGATCGTGAACCGGACGGCGGCCCGGGCCGACGATCTGGCCGCCCGCGTCGATGCCCGGCCGGCGGCGTTTGAGCGCCTGGACCGGGAACTCGTCGCGGCTGACCTCGTGGTGAGCACGACCGGGGCGAGCAATCACGTCGTGCCGCTCGAGCTCTTTGTTCGTGTGGAACCGCTGCGCGAGGGGAGGCCGCTGGTGGTGCTCGACCTCGCGGTGCCGCGAGACTTTGATCCGCGGATCGGCGAGCGGCCGGGTGTCTGGCTCTACTGCATCGACGACCTTGCCGCGGCGTGCGAGGCGAACCGCAAGAGCCGGCAGCGGGAGATGCCCCGGGCGCTGGCGATCGTCGATGAGGAGGCCCGCCGCTTCATGGGCGACATGCACCATCGCACCACGGCACCGGTGATCGAGCAGCTGCGGGCGGGCTGGACGGAAACAGGCGAGGCGGAACTGGACCGACTCTTCCGGCGACTGCCCCATCTCGAGGGGGCGGATCGCGAGGAGATCCGCCAAGCGTTCGACCGGTATGCGGCGAAGATGCTCCACCCGCCGCTCGCCTCGCTCCGCAGCGAGAGCCACTCCGGGCCGCCCCATGGGCTGCTCGACGCGCTGAAGCGGCTCTTCAATCTTCAGGATTGACTGGGAAGACGATTCGGGCGGCTACTTCTCACGGGCGCCACGGCGACAATGACCCGTACAGAGTACCACCACTGCGGTTATACATCGCAGCAAACGACAGGGTGGTTGATCGCGACGGCTCGATAAGTTATTCAATTTGGGAACCAGTCGGATTGTCACCTTTGTAACACCGACCTGGTTTCCCCCACGTACTATTCCTGGAGCAGATATGGCCGACCCGAAGAAGTCCGTCGAGAAGAAGCCCGCCGCCGACATCAACAAGTCGGCAGAGATCCGCAAGGTTGCCACGGCGATGAAGGCCAATGGTGAGAAGCCGCGTCCGGTCACCATCATCGCGACCCTGAAGAAGCATGGCGTGGCGGTTTCGTCGCCGCAGGTGAGCATGGTGCTCAAGCGGATGGGCTTCAAGCCTCGCAAGCGGCGAAAGGCCGGCAGCTTGGCCGCGGCCGTGGCTGCTGCGAACAAGGCTGGCAAGACGGGCAAGTCGAAGACGAAGATCTCGGTCGAGGATCTCGTCGCCGCCAAGAAGGCGGTCGGGCGGCTTGGCGGGCTCGACCGGGCGGTGGCCGCGATCGAGGCCCTGCGGCAGTTCGAATCCTGATTCCAAGGGCCGGCTGGCCGCCGAGCGGCCAGCCGGCTACTGTTTCATGGCCGGGTAGTGCCCCTCGTCATGCCCTGGGCCTTGACGGCAGCCTCGCGGAGTTGGGTCAGCATGATCCGAGCATCCCACCCCGAAGTCGTGGTCATTGGCGGCGGACCAGCCGGCGCGACGACGGCGACGCTCCTGGCCCAGCAGGGTCGGTCGGTGCGGCTCTACGAGCGGGAGCGTTTTCCCCGCTACCACGTCGGCGAGTCTCTGATCCCGGAGACGTTCTGGGTGCTCGACCGGCTCGGCATCCTGCCGCAGCTTCGCGGCGGTCCGTTCGTCGAAAAGCACAGCGTGCAGTTTGTCTCGGAGCAGGGGCGGTTGTCCGAGCCGTTTTACTTCGCCGATTACAAGCCGCACGAGAGTTCGCGAACCTGGCAGGTCACACGTCAGGAGTTCGACCAGCTGATGCTCGACAACGCGCGCCGGCATGGTGTCGATGCCCGCGAGGGTGTGCGGGTGCTCGAAGTACTCTTCGAGGGTAGCCGGGCGGTCGGCGTGCGGACGGTGGATGAGGCGGGCTTCGAGGAGGAGGTCCGCTGCAGCGTCGTGGTCGATGCGGCCGGACAGAGCGGCCTGATTCTCGATCGCCTGGGCTTGAGGCAGTGGGATCCGGTGCTCAAGAAGGCGGCGATCTGGAGCTACTTCAAAGGAGCTGCCCGCGAGCAGGGCCGCGACGCCGGCGCGACGCTCGTCATGCAGACCGCCGGCAAGATTGGCTGGTTCTGGTACATCCCGCTCCAGAACGGCATCACCAGCATCGGCGTGGTCGCGCCATTCGATCATCTCTTCAAGAACCGCGACACCAAGGACCTGGAGGCGATCTTCACCGAGGAGGTGGCGAGGTGCCCTGGTCTGCAGCCCAGAATTGCCGGAGCGGAGCGGATCGCGCCCCACCGGGCGGCGAAGGAATATTCATACCGCTCCTCGAAGGTGGCGGGTGATGGATGGGTGCTGGTGGGCGATGCCTTCGGGTTTCTCGATCCTCTCTACTCCTCGGGCATTCTCCTCGCACTCAAGAGCGGGGCACTGGCCGCCGATGCGATCGCCGCAGGCCTGGAGCGGGGTGATGTGTCGGAGGCTGCGCTTGGTTCGTGGGGCCCGGATTACGTCGCCGGCCTCGAGCGGATGCGGCAACTCGTCTGCGGCTTCTACGACGGCCTGAACTTCGGCAAACTCGTCCGGGATCACGGCCACGCCAAGCCGCTGATCACCGACATTCTCATCGGCGACATTTTCAAGGGCGACATCGACGCCCTCTGGCCCCTGGTCGAGGCGGCGAAGGAGCCGGCGCCGGCCTGAGAGCGCCGCTCGGGGCTACCCACGCCCTCTCGCCGGACGTGCGCTACGGGGCAGCCTGCCAATCCTGTTCGGCACGGCAGATGCAGGACAGGTCGACCCGCATCTGGCTTGCCTCGGTGCCCCCCGTAGCACAGGTTTTCAACCTGTGTCTGTCCATCGCGGC
>JBBAVQ010000012.1:0-25583 GCA_040397625.1 Pirellulales bacterium
GGAGGTCAAACATGACACGCTGTTCAAAGAGCCTTGGAAACAAGGCCCGTTCGATTCGACGATTACCAACCAGCGGAGAGGGCGGGATTCGAACCCGCGGTCCAGCTTTTGACCGGACACGTCTTTAGCAAAGACGCGCATTCGACCACTCTGCCACCTCTCCGGTACCGGATCGCCACCCGAGCCGACACGCCCTTCCCAGGTGGGAGGGTCGCCCCGAACTCAGCCGACGGAACCGGGAAGAAACCCCGTGGTCCGGGGAACTTCCTCGCCGACTATTCTGGACGCCACTCTGGCGTCCCGCAAGGAGGCAGCGCCGAACCGTGTCGCACGCACCCACTTCACCCGGTAACGCTCCCTGCACGACCGGGAGGCTCGCCTGGGCCACGCTGGCCCTGGGCCTCATGGCCGCCACTCCGGCCGCCTCCGCGGCGGCAGAGATGATGTCGGCCGCCCATGCCACGATCCGGGCGGCGGACGCCGGACGCCACGTGGGCGTGCTGGCCGATGACTCATTCGAGGGTCGGGAAGGGGGCAGTCGTGGCGGCCGTGCCGCAGCCACCTACATCGTCGAGCAGCTCACGAAACTCGGAATTCCGCCGGCGGGGGACGCCGGCACGTACTACCAGCCATTTGGCGGGATGCGCAACATCCTCGCCCTCATCGAGGGGAGCGATCCGGCTCTGGCGAATGAGGTCGTCGTCATCGGAGCCCACTACGACCACGTGGGCTACGGCAACGCCGACAACAGCTATGGCCCCTTCGGCTACGTCCACAACGGCGCCGATGACAACGCATCGGGAGTGGCCGGCCTGCTGGAAATCGTCGAGGCGCTCGGGCACCTACCCGAAAAGCCGCGGCGCTCGATCCTGATCGCCTTCTGGGACGGCGAGGAGAAGGGCCTGCTTGGCTCCTATCACTTCCTGCGGGTCGCCCCCCAGGGCACGGCCGGCCGCCGCGTGGTGCTGTCGATCAACCTCGACATGATCGGCCGCCTGCGGGGCAATCGCCTCGAGGTCTACGGCACCCGGACGGCGCACGGCCTGCGGGAGATGGTGCTCCAGGCCAACAACCGTCCGTCGCATGGGGCCGGACTCGACCTCTCGTTTGTCTGGGACATCGAGGAAGACTCCGACCACTACCCGTTCATCGCGGGCCGAATCCCGACGGTGATGTTCCACACCGGCCTGCACGACCACTACCACCGGCCCAGCGACGACGTGCACCTGGTGAACCTGCCCGGCATCGAGCCGGTGGCGAGACTCGCGCTCGGTTTCGTGGCAGCCGTTGCCAACGACCCCGCGTCGATCCCGCCATTTCGCGGCGAATGCCGAAACGAATCGAATACCACCCGCAATAGGCTCGAAGCCGCGATCCCAGATGCCGACGGCAGCCCGCGTGGCCGTTGGGGAATCGGCACCCGCAACGACGTTGGCGAGCCCGATGCACCCGTGATCGTCCGCGTGTGGCGAGACTCGCCGGCACACCTGGCCGGCATGATGCCCGGCGACCGCATCATGGCGATCAATGACGCCCGGATTTCATCCCACGACGACATGCTCGAGCGGTTGAAGGCCGCGGGCACGACAGCTTTTATCGACGTAGAACGGCGGGGGCACGTGACCCGCCTGGAACTGCACGACGCGGCTCATTGAGCAGCCGACGGTGTGACTAGCGACGACGCTCAATCGTCGTCGTCATCTTCGTCCTCATCCTCATCTTCATCTTCCCAATCGTCATCGTCGTCTTCCCAGTCCTCGTCTTCCTCGTCTTCCTCATCCTCCTCGTCGGAGTCCTCTTCCTCTTCCTCTTCCTCGTCCTCGTCGTCGACTTCTTCCCACTCCTCGTCGTCCTCTTCTGAATCTTCCTCTTCCTCGTCCTCGTCTTCATCCTCGAAGTCGTCGTCTTCGTCCTCGTCCTCGTCGTCATCCTCTTCATCGTCGTCGTAATCGTCGTCTTCATCGCCGGCTACGACGACCCGGTCGTCGCCAAACGTCCACTCGTCGGCCAGCGTTGCGGCGCCACGGCTGCCGGAGGCGACCGGATCGCAAGCCGTTCCGCAGGCGTCGAACAGATCTTCCGCCGCGAGCAACTCGGGGAGTTCGTTCCACGAGAAGACGTCGGCATCCCGAGCGTCCCGATGCTCACGGCCACTTGCAGCGATCGTCACGGCGAAAACCTCCTGAAACCTTATCGACAGCGACACCACAGGACATTTCTCTACCCGATCGCTCCAGCATCGTCCAATCGGTAGGCGAAAAAACACCTGCCTTGTGAACGTCACTGGCAACCCGGCGAGGGAGACAGTGTGTCCACCGCCCGCGGAGCGTGCAAGTCGCGGAATCGGGGATTCAGCCGGCGTCAGCCCCAGCCTTGCCAGACTCGCCCTCGGCCGCCCCAGAACCGGCCTCCACGGCGGGCAGGTCCTCGATCCTGGCGAGGCCAAAAGCCCCCAGAAACCGTCGGGTGGTGACATACACGTTGGGACGGCCGAGGTCCTCGGCCCGTCCCCCGACCGCGACGAAATCCCGTTCCAGGAGATGCCGGAGCATCTCCTCGCTGCCGACCCCACGGATCGCCTCGATCTCCGCCCTGGTGACCGGCTGCCGGTAGGCGACGATTGCGAGCGTCTCGAGGGCCGCTGCCGACAGCCGGCTGGCAGAGGGCTGGTCGAGGAGCCGGCGAACCCAGGGGCCAAACGCACCGCGCGTGAGCAACTGATAGCCGCCGGCGATGTGCTCGACACGAAACGCCGCGCCGGAGGCGTCAAGCAGCCGCCGAAGGTCCCGGAGAAGCACTCGCGCCCGCGTGCCATCCGGGAGCCGAGCAAGTTTGGCGAGCCGGCGGGTCGTCAACGGCTCGCGGGCCAGAAACATGGCCGCCTCCAGGCGGGCGAGTTCGTCAGACCGCACGTGGCGGCCAATGGGCCGCAGTTCGACGGGCGCCGGATCGGGCAGAGCTTCCCGCAGCCACCGCCGCCGAGCGGCGGGAGCGGCCTCCGAAAGAGCCCGAGCGCCGACCGCCGTCAGGCACGCGGCGAGCGTCTGATGCCTCCCGCATCGACCATGCATCGAAAGCGGATTCATTGGCTCACGATCGGCATCAGAAGCGAAGCGAACGCCCGCCGGCACCAACCGGCTCGGCTGCCGCCCGTTGCATCCCCGCCCGATGCCGCCAGGATGCAACGTCGTCGAGCAGCGAGATCGCCGCCGAGCGGGCATCACCCCCCGTTACGTGAAACACCCTCAGCAGCTGCCCAGAGCCGTCGAGCGGCACGCTGCAACTTGCCACGTGGGCCCCCCCGCCACCGGCCAACGGCCGGCACTCGAAACCGATCGCACCAAGTTTGGCCAGCCGCCCCGCGACATCCTCGGCGGCGGACTCCGCGACAGCAGGCCGCGGATCAAGGGCCGTGGGCCTCTGGTCAACAGCGACGGGCGGTGCGACGGCCGCGACGGGAGCAGCAACCGGGGCTGGGGCCTCGGCCGGCGGGCTGATTGCAGGTCCCGGCGCGGCTGACCCGGTCGTGAGCCCTGCAGCGGTACCGTTCCCTGCAACGGGTTTGGCCGGCACCACCGCAGCGGTCAGCCGCCCCATCTGCTCGCGAAGCATCCGGCGCACGTCGGCCGGTATGCGGTGCGAAAACATGGCCGCCGCGGGCACGGCGATCATGAATATCAGCAGGAGTGCGGAGCGGGTCTTCATGCGGGATGCGCAGCCTCGAAGCGGGCAGGGAGGCTAGCGGGCATCCGCCGATGGGACAACCGTGGAAACCCTCGGTGTTTCCAGCGGTTCACGTGGCGAAAAGGTCGCTGGATGGCCTTCTCCGGAACCGGCTACTGGTTGCCTTCGACGAGAATCCGTCTCGGTTCGAGGCCGTCGGCGGGCGTGGCGGGGTCGAAGTGCGCGATCCCGGGTGTGTAGGTGATCTCGGTCGATGAGCGGGCCTTCGCGAGCAGGTCGCGAACGATCTTCGCGGCCAACATCTTCTCCAGACGAGGCCGGAAGGCATCGAGGCCGATGCGTCCCGGCTCCACGTTGGTCACCTTCGCGAGATGAACGCCGAATGGCGTGATGAGCGGCTTCGACACCTCGCCCTTGGCCAGCGCGAAGACCGGCTTGGTGAACACCTCCACCATCGGGCCAGACCGCATGATCCAGCCCATGTCGCCCCCGCTGTGACGGCTGGGTCCGGCCGAGAACCGCCGTGCCGCCTCGTCGAACGTAATCCGGCCTTGGAGGATGTCGCGACGGATCGCCTCGGCCTGCCGCACCCGTCGTTCGATCCCTTCGGTATCGACGATGTCGGGCCGGAGCACGATGTGACTGACCCGCAGCCGGGTGCCGTCGAACTCGCGGCGGTTCTCCTCGAAGAACGCTTCGATCGTCTCCGCCGTCATCCGCGGCCTGACGTACTTGTCGAGCGCCACCTCGAGCCTGATCTGCTCGCGGAGCCCCTGATCGTCGCGACCCGACTCCGCCAAAAACGCCTCGAGGGGGATGCCCCGCGAAGCCAGCTGGCCGCGGAGCCGCTCGACCCCCGACTCGATCTCGCCGTCGGCGACCTCGACGAGCTGCCGCGCGAGTTCACCGCGGAGCAGCGCCTCGTCGATGAGCTGTTCGAGCACCGAAGCCTCGATCTGCATCCGCTGCTCGCTGGTCGGCTTCGCCGTGGGATGCAGCCGGCGGATCACGAGGTCGATGGCGGCGCGATCGATGGGCGTGTCGCCCACGAACGCGGCGGGCGGCCCCTTCTCGGGAAGCGCGTCGGCGGCCCCCGCTGCCGGCGCCGAGAGCAGCGCCACCAGCAGCGGCAACGCCGCCGCTCTCCTGCATCGCCGCCCGGTTCGTGGTCGAAGTCCCGTCATAGTCCCGTCATGCAGTCTCCTGTCGCCCGCTCCCGCATGGTACGCGACCGGTGGACGGTTCAGAAGCGCCGCCCCGGAGCCGCTGGCGAAACCAACGGCTCCCGGCGACAATCCCCGTCGGCGAGTCCCCGCCAAGCCGGCATGCACCCCTGCGATGTCCCCCGTGTCACGGATCGTCATCAGCCTGTGCGGTGAAGGCCGCGGCCACGCGACGCGGGTGAGCACGCTCGTGGGTTGCCTCGAACAGGACCATGACGTCCTCATCTGGACGTCCGCCGACGCCCTCGCCTTCCTCCGCGAACATTTCGCAGTCGGCCATCCGCGGGTGCGGATCGAGGAGATCCCGGGGGTCGTCTTCGAATACAGCGGCGGGCGGCTCGACGTGATGAAGTCGATCGCCGCAGGCCTCGACTACCAGGCTCGGCTCCTGGGCCCGCTCGTAGACCGCATGCTCCGCACGCTCGACGAGTTCGGCGCCGACCTCGCGATCACCGACTTCGAGCCTGCCCTGCCCCGCGCGGCCGGCCGCATGGGCATCCCGCTGATCAGCGTCGATCATCAGCACTTCCTGCTCACCTACGACCTCGACGCGCTGCCCCGGACGCTGCAGTGGAACGCCTGGTTCATGAGCCATGCCGTCTGGATGTACGTGATGGAGGCGTCCGACACGGTGGTGTCGGCGTTCTTCCGGCCGCCGCTGCGGCGCGGCTGGGAGCACGTGGTGCAGGTCGGCCCGCTGCTCCGCCGCGAAGTCGTCTCGGCCACGTCCCGCGACGATGGCTTCATCCTCAGCTACCTCCGCCGCCACACGCCGTTCTCAGCCGTCGAGGCGCTGACCGACTGCGGCATGCCGGTGCGGGTGTACGGCCTCGGCCACCGCGATCCGGTGGGGAAGGTGTCGTTCCACTCGATCGACGAGGGAGCCTTCGTGACCGACCTCGCAACCTGCCACGGGCTCGTCTCCGCCGCCGGCAATCAGCTGATTGGCGAGGCCCTTCATCTCGGCAAGCCGCTGCTCGTGCTCCCCGAACGGGCGCACTCGGAACAGCTGATGAACAGCCACTTCCTTCGCTCCATGGGCTGCGGTGACTTCTGCCTGCTCGAGGAGGTGACGCCCACCCACGTACGGTCGTTCGTCGAGGGCCTCGGCCGGTTCGCCGCACCATTGGCGGCCGTCGCTGGACGGATGGACGGCACCGCCGACGTGCTGCGGGTGATCCGCCATCGCCTGGACCAGCCCCGGCCGGCCTGAGCATGTGATTCCGGGAGGGGGAGCAGCCGGATCGGTGGCACGCGCAGAAGCCGGTGAGACGTGTGCGCCATGGCGGCTGCTCCGGAGCGTTTGAGCAGAGAACTCACACGTCCCGCCGGCGCCGAGCATGTCACCGGCCGGCTGCGGATTCGCAACGACGCCCACGGATCATGTGGAAACCGTACAAGCCATGAGGCCGTCAGCGGCCGCCGCTGAGTGCTCGCACGAGCAGCGGCAGCATGGCCCGCATCGCCCGTGCGCGATGGCTGATCACCGCCTTCACCGCCGGGGGCAGTTCCCCAAAGGTGCGGTGGTATTCGGTCACGATGAACAGCGGGTCGTAGCCGAAGCCGCCACAGCCGACCGGCGATTCTGCGATCCGTCCATGACAGGTTCCGGAGGCGACCGCGACGACCCGTCCGCCGGGGGCAGCGAGGGCCGCATGGCAGGCATAGTGCGCCGCACGGTCGCGACCGTGCCGTCCAGCCAGCCGCTCGAGCAGCAACTCGCTGTTGCGACCGTCCACCGTTTCGCGGTCGGACCCGGCCGCCGGCCCGGAAAACCGGGCGGAGAGCACGCCGGGAGCACCGTCGAGTGCGGGCACCACCAGACCGCTGTCCTCGGCGAGCACCCAGCGATCGAGGGCCACGGCCTGGGCGGTGGCCTTGATCGCGGCATTCTCGGCGAAGGTCGTTCCGGTCTCCTCCACATCGACCGCGGCCGCCAGCCCGGCAAGCGACGCACAGCCGATGCCATGCGGTTCCAGCAACTCGACGAGCTCGCGGAGCTTGCCCTGGTTGGTGGTGCCGAGCACGAGCATGGGATCACCGCCGGCCGGCCGGCGGTCGGGGCACGTCGATCGGCCGCGGCTGCACATCGAGCAGGATGCCGTCGAACGCCCTCGGCATGATCTGGCCGCGGGCGAGTGCCGCCGGCTCAGGTCCCAGCCCCGCCACGATCTTCGCAACTTCCGGATGCGGCTGCGCACGCCCACCGGCCCCCGGCACAGCGAGCTGGTCGATGCTGCCCACGCAGACGATGCTCGAATCCCGGTCGTGAAACTCCCAGGCGGGCCAGCCGTTGCGGCGAAGGGCCTCGGTGAGGCGATGGGCCTTGTCGGCCGCCTCCACGAGCCGGCTCTCCTGCTCGACACCACGAAGCTGCGGATCCTTCCAGCCGTTGCCTTTGAGCACCTCGAGGAAGCGGTTGACGTCCACGACGCTGCGGTCCTCGGCCTCCGGCTCGAACTGTCCACTGCCGGTGTTGAACGTGCCGGCGCCGGTGAACGTGGCGACGCGAACGGTGTAGCGCCCCGGGCAGTCGAGCAGGCTGTGCGTCACGTCGGCGTTCATTTCCATCACGAACTCGTCGATCTGCTGTCGCGAGAAGTAGTCGGCCGGCAGGAGCGGGTTGGGAATCAGCAGGGCAGTGTGAAGGGGAGGCTTCGTCGCCCCGGCGCCGCCGACGTGGTCACGGTTGGCCTGGATGAAGTCGCTTTCCAGACGGTTCGCCTTCGTGCCCTCGAGCGACCGCGGCCGGAGTTGCTTGACTTTCTGGAGCATCTTCTGCGCCCGCGGGTCGTCCGCCGACGCGAAGTCGCCCACCACGACGGCCACCTCCACGACCTGCCCCGCGTTGGCATACCGCATGCGCTTCGGCGTGCCGTCGGGATTGAGGCCCATGCCCCGCTGCTCGCCGGTGTAGTCGAAGGCCTTCTCGTGCGTGTAGGCAGTGAGCCGCTGACTGCCGCGGAGCTCCTGGACGAGCTTCCGCGCATCCTCGCGGGCCCCTTCGCCGCGGAAGGTGGTGGCGAGCACGAGCCAAGGGCCATCCTTCTCGGCCAGCGGATACATCGCCTGCGGATCGACATCGCCGGCGGTGAACCAGCTTGTCGGCAGCCAGCCGCTCTGGGCGGACGCCGGCCGAGACTCACACAGCATGAGCATCGCGGCCGCGATGAGCAGGAAACGGGGCACGAAACGGGGCACAGCGTGGAAGCGGCGACGGCGCACTGGTGAAAACCCTCCTCATCACCGGCGTGGCGGGATCACCGTCGCGGCGGGGCCGGGCCGCCCCGGATCGTCCACGACGGGGCGGGGACGGTAGCAGGGAGGGCACCGCGATGCCAGACTGGAACCCCCTGGGAAAACCGGGCACTTTGAGGCGATCACGGACTCTGGCGGTACGCAGCGGGCACTTTGCATGACATCAGGCGACGATTCTCCGCAGCGGACGCCATGGGCACGACCACTCGTGGCGGTGATCATCGCCTGCTGGCTCGCCGCTGTAGCCCTCCCGCCGCTGGCGCTCGTTGCCTGGCGCGACCGCCGGATGGCGGAAGTTGCCAGCCCCGAGGCTCAGGCGGAGTGGGACGCCTTCCGCGCCGACATGCAGCGGCAGTCGGGCCGCGAGGGGCCGGTGCAGCGCAAGATTCGCAAAAGCGTGGAGCCACCGGAACTGGTCTGGCTCCGCGACTATCTCCTGCTTGCGATCGCCGCCTGGATCACCCTGGTGGGGCTGCTCGGCGGATTTCTCGCAGCGATCGCCCTCGGCGTCGCGCGGGCCGCATCAACGGCTGGGTTGGCGGCCGCATCACCGGCCGAGGATGGCGCGGCCCGTGGCCGCCACGACCAGAAACAGCACGAGCGAGATTCCCAGCACGCCGACGAACGACGACACGGCTGACTCCCAAACTCCGACACGGGGCGCGACGCGGGACCACCCCGCGTTGCGATGCCGGGATGGTAGACGGCAGCCTCCGGGCCCACAAGACGACCATGGACAAGGCGACCGCGAACAAGACGACCACGGAGGTCGTCCTCAACTCCCGGCCGCAGGCCGCCGGAAAACCTCTTCCGGCACGACCATCCGCCCGGCCCTGCCGATGTCGTCGAGCGTTCGTCGCTGTCCGACCGTGTGCCACGGCGTGACGTCCGATAGTTCGGGCATGATCTCGAGGATCTGCTCGATCAGCATCGTGACCATGCGCCCGACCGGTTGCCCCTCCGTCCGCTCGCGGATCGCGGCGGCGGTCTTCATCAGTTTCACCATTCGCGACCGCTCGAGCACGGGACCCGACAGTTGGCTATCGGCCTCGACGAGCAGTTCGGCCACGGGCACCTCGAGCACCTCCTGCCAGCGGTGCAGGTCGCTGATCCGCAGGTCACAGTCGGGCTGCTCCTGCCGCCGCACCAACGGCAGCGACATGCCGAGCCGACGGGCGACGTTGCGGAGGGTCACGCCCTGCCGCTGCCGCACTTCCGCGATCCGGTGGAGGGCTGCGGCCTCACCTCGCGGCTGCCGCGGCGATGCGTTCGAATACTCGAACTCAGCGCGAACCGCGTCGGAATGCTCGGTGTCGGCGACCGCGAGCGGGTCGTCGCCGTAGCGGGAATCCGAGTCGTCGTAGTCGTCGCGGCAGTCCCGATCGTAGTGCACGGTGGCCATGATTCGTCCTCCAGACCTTCTGACCATGGGGCGGGGCCGCGAGCTTCATGGCCTCCATGGCTCCTGGAAGTTCTCCTGGGAGCTGAGCCCTGTCGTCGCGGTGAAATGAACTACGCAGGCCGCCGCAGAGTCGTTCGCGCCCGATAGAAAAAAACTGGCAGAAGCCAGATCCGCGGGAAGGGTCGGGGGGTGTCGTGGTAGGGTTGGGAGATGCCGCCCGATTCCAGTGCCCCCGATGACCTCGCCTGCCGTACGGCCGCGGCCTGGGCCGACGTCGCCTCCCGCGGCACGGTCCGGGCGACCGGCACGGCCGCCGCTGCGTTTATCGACAAGTTCACGACGGCCGCGATCGGAACGCTCGCCCTGGGCGAGGGCGTGGAGGGGATGTTCGCCGACGTGCGAGGCTGGGTGATTGCCCTGGCCGCGATCCTCCGCACCGACGACGGCCTGCTGATCGACTGCGACGCCCCGGTCGCCACTGCCCTTCGCGACCATCTCGAGCACTATCACATCCGGGAGGATGTCGCCCTCGTGGATGCAACGCCCGCTGAACACTCGGTCGCCGTCGTCGGTCCGGCGGCGGCCCGCTGGCTGAGGGAACGCGTCGGCGGCGACGTGCCCGCGAAACCGCTTCGCCACCGTGCGGTCCGCTGCGGCGGGATCGACGGAACCATCGTGGCCGTCGATTGGTTCGGCGCCGGTGGCTTCCTCGTCCGCATGGCACGCGCCGACGTGGCGGCCCTCCACGACTGGCTCGCGGCCGAGGGGCTGCCTCGCGCGACCACCGCCGCCCTCGACGCCATGCGGATCGAGCAGCGGTTTCCTCTCGCGTGCGACATTCCAGAGAAGACGCTGCCCCAGGAACTCGACCGCACTGCCCGCGCCATCTCGTTTACGAAGGGCTGCTACCTCGGCCAGGAGACGGTCGCCCGAATCGACGCGCTCGGGCACGTGAATCGCACGCTGTCACTCGTCGCCGTCGAGGGTGATGGCGTGCCGCCTCCGGCCGCCGCCGTGTCGTGTGGCGGCGACGTCGTGGGCACCCTGACGTCCTCGTGCTGGTCGCCGCAGCTGGGTGCGTGCGGCCTGGCGATCGTCCACCGCCGCGGCCTCGAGCCCGGAGCCACGCTCACCGTGTCGGGTCGCACCGCACGCATCGTAAACCAAGACCGCAGCGCGGAGGCATGATGTATGGACGGCCGGCTCGACGAAGACGACACGCTCCTCGAGGCGAGCCGCTTCACGGTGGTTCGCCGCCGGCAGCCGCTGGCCGGAGGTGGCACGAGGGTCCGTGAGGTCGTCCTTCATCCGGGCAGCGTCGTGGTGCTGCCCCTCGTCTCGGCTGATCGCGTGTGCCTCATCGACGTCGTCCGCACCGCGGTGAACGCGACCCTTCTCGAACTCCCCGCCGGCACGCTCGACCGCGAGGAGTCGCTCGCCGATGCGGCCCGCCGCGAACTCCTCGAGGAGACGGGCTACCGGGCCGGCCGGATCGAGGCCGCGGGCTCCTTCTGGATGTCGCCCGGCATTCTTCGCGAGCGGATGCACCTGTTCGTCGCGACCGATCTGGAACCCGGCCCGCAGACGCTCGAGCCGGGGGAGCAGATCAGCACCCGCGTGGTTCCCTGGGCTGAGGCCCTGGCGATGTGCCTCGACGGCCGCATCGAAGATGCCAAGACGATCGCCGGCATCCTTCTCGTCAACGCCCGGCGCACCGGCCAGGAGGCCGCCGGCTCAAGCCTCGGGCGGCTTGGTGGATGACGTCGGCGAACGATCGAGGAGGAAGAGCACGCCGCCCACGAGACCGATGATGATCGTGCTCAGACCCCAGAGGAGAGCCACGCCGACGGCGCGGTCGCTCGGTACGCCCTCTTCTGAAAGCAAGAACGTCATCGCGTTCTCGCGGATGCCGAAGCCGCCGATGCTGATCGGGAGCACCATGACGAGGGCCACCAGCGGCACGACCGAAAACCAGAGCGAGAGAGGCTGATCAACGCCCAACGCTCGGGCCGACAGGGCCACGCCGACAGCGCCCCCGGCCTGCACGACGAAAGACCAGGCGACCGCCTTGGCGATCAGGCTCGGCTGCCGCTGATACGGAAGGAGCTGTGAGAGGAAGCCGCCGGCCCGGCTGCCTTCTGGCAGCCACGCCACGATCCGGTCGAGAAAGGAGACCGCGAGCAGGAACACGGCGAGAGCGACGGCAAGCAGGCCCGCCGCGACGACGAGCGTGACGGGCAGTGAGAGGTCGTACTTCCGTGCCGCGAGCGCGGCGCCGCCGAGCACCGCGAGCGCGGAGAGGCCAGTGAGACGGTCGGCGAGGACCGAACAGCCCGCCAGCAGCCGGCGGGGCGTGGTGTCGCCCACACGATACGCCTTGATCACGTCGCCGCCGATCGACGACGGCAGGCAGAGGCTGAAGAACATGCCTTCGAAGAATCGCCAGACGAAGAACCGCCTGGGGAAATCGAAGCCCAGCGGGCGGGCGAGCGCGGCCCAGCGGACACCGGCCACGGCCTGGACGAGCAGGGCGGTCGCCATGCCAGCCGCCCACCACCACCAGTCGGCCTGCAGCAGCAGGGTGGCGAAGTTTGACCAGTCAACTCCCCGCAGCGCGTAGGCAAGCAGCGCCACCGTGAACACCAGCCGCAGGACGAGGCTGAGCCATGGCGGCACCGCGCTACGGCGAGACGACGGCGGCGTGATGTCGGGTGAGTCGGGCATGCGTGATCGCGGCGGGAGGGTGATTCGGGCCTCCGGGACGGGTACCCTACACAAAATCGTCCCCCAGCCCCACGCGTCCCTGGCAGTCCCGATGGTCCACTGGTCGTCTGGTTTTCCTGGAGCGGAACTGGTCCTGGTCGCGATGGCCTTCATCTGGGGGTCGATTCTCGGCAGTTTCGTCAACGTCGTGATCCACCGCCTGCCGCGGGGCGAGTCGGTCGTCACCCACGGGTCGCGGTGCCCGGCGTGCGGCGCGGCGATCCGCCCCCGCGACAACATCCCGATTCTCGGCTGGCTGCTGCTCAGAGGCCGTTGCCGCGACTGTGGCGTGGCGATCTCCGCGGGCTATCCGGCGATCGAGGCTGGATGCGGAGCGATCGCCGCGATCATCGCCACGGCGGAACTCTCGGGATGCGGATCGCCGCTGCTCGTCGCGAGCCGTCCGGGCATCGACCGCCTGCTCTCGGGCGACTGGCGGATCGCGCTGGCATGGGCAATCCACACGGTGATCCCGGTGGCGATGCTGGCGTGGAACCTCACCGCAGCCATGGCGGCGGCCAGGGCCGCCGAAGCCTCCCGACAACACCCGGCGCATGACGGATGCGATGCCGCCGCCCTCGTCGTCGCGGCGGTGCTCGCCGTGATGACGGCTGTTCCCGCAGTGGGCCCGCCCGGGTTCCTGATTGACGGAGGTGCTCCCGATGCGCTGCCCGGCTGGCAGGCGACGTTCGTGGCGTCGTGCCTTGGGGCCGTGGCGGGTCGGCTCGCCGGAGCCGTGACAGGAGCGGCCGGGGATCGCTGGGGGCTTGCCACCTTCGGCGCGGCGGCCGGATGGCAGGCTGTAGTGGTCGTGACGATCGTGACGGTGGGGATCAGGCTGCTGGTTGCCGCCGTGCGGCCCCGAGAGCTGATCGGAAGGGTCTTGGCCGCAGCAGCCCCGGCAGCCGCGGCCACGGCCTTCTTCGCGGCATGGCTTCCAGTCGCCGAGGCCTGGGCGGGGTGCTGGCGATGCTGGCGAGATCTGGCGCCGTGATGATTTTTGCCGCCGTCTGATCCGGCCGCATGAAATCGCGCCCAGCGGTGTGTATAGTTTGAGGGTTCCGACGGGGCGCTCCTGAACACGACATGTCCTTTCCTTCTCCCATTCTGCCGGCGAATCGCTCGCCTCTGCCGCAGCCGACACCCGACGCGGTGTCGGCACAGTCGCCGCCGCGCGCCGTGGCCGAAGACGAGGGCATGATCGAAGGCGTTCTTCGGCGGGCGCGCGAGTTCGTCTCCGACATGCAGTCGCCCGAGCAGCGGGTGCCGTGGATCGTGATCGCGATGCTCTCGGCGCTGCTCTTCTACAGCTACTGGCCGAGCCTCGTGCAGCTCCCCTCGTTCTGGGACAATCCGCAGTATCAGCATGGCTGGATCGTGCCGGTGTTCACGACCCTGCTGATCTTCTGGTGGCGAAAACCGGTGGGGCCGGTCACCCAGTCGGCACGGGCCGCGGGCGTCGGCCTACTGGTGGCGAGTTTTGCGCTGCGGCTGTTCTGCGCGAGTTACCGCATCGTGACGATCGACATGTACACCTTCGTACCGGCTCTGATGGGGGTGTTCCTGCTCGCCGGCGGCTGGAGCATGTTTCGCTGGTCATGGGCGCCGCTGGCCAGCCTGATCTTCATGTATCCGCTGCCCGACGAGGCCACGCGGTATCTCCTCGGACCGCTGCAGACCGTGGCGACGATCGTCAGCTCGTACATGCTCCAGACAATCGGCCTCGACGCCTACCGCGACGGCAATCGGATCATCCTCGGCGACGGCCAGGTGCTCGGCGTGGTGGACGCCTGCAGCGGCCTCAAGATGCTCACGATCTTCGTCTGGCTGGCAGTGATGCTGATGCTCGTCGGCGGACTCGAGTGGTGGGAAAACCTGGCAATCGCGGCCAGTGCCATCCCGATCGCGTTGGTCTGCAATGCCTTCCGGATCACCACGGTGGGCGTGATGTACAACTACAAGATGTCGATTGCCGAGCATTTCCACGACAGCACTCCCGCGGCGATGCTCATGATGCTGCTGGCGGTCGGCTTCCTCGTCCTCGAGATGAAGATTCTGTCGTATCTCGTCGTGACGGACACCATGGCGCCGACCATGCTGGCGGCCGGCCAACGCCAGACCGCGGTGGCAGCCAACCGACCTGGCGAGCGATCTGGACAGGCTGTCCAGCCGGTGGTGGCTGGCCCGCGCCCCGCGTCACCGCAACCGCAGTCACGTCAATCCGGGGCATTTCCCTCGATTCCCATGGGGAATTTCCCCGAAAAACGGCCGAGTTCCCTGCCGCCCGATGGCGGCGAAAAAATGGGGTAAACTTAAGGGACCGTTAGTCGGGCCGTTTTTTGAATGAGCCTTCGTCCTGCGAACAGCGTATCTCCCGTGAGCAGTTGGAACACATGAACGAGTCCGGAACACCGATGGACGGATCGTCTTCAGCAGCAACGGCGACGGCCGGCTCGGGCGCGGGAATGCTTGCGCCGATCCGTGACACGGTTCTCTCGCCGCTCAGTCAGCCGTCCTCGTCGGCCCCATACGGTGGCGCCGCGGACCCGCTCGCGGGTGGAATCGACTATCGCAGGGCGTGGCATGCGTTCCGACGCCGCTGGCTGCCGGCCACGGCGCTGGCGTTGACGCTCGCCACCCTTGCCGGGATTCTCACCTGGCTCTTTCTCCCCCGCGGCTACGAGGCCGTGGCGTGGCTCCGCGTCCGCGACAAGTCGGGCATGTACGGTGTCGGCGGCGGTCGCGACAACGCCGAATACGAGGCCTACCGCAAGACGCAGGTGCAGCTGATCAAGAGCCCGTTCGTGCTCACGTCGGCCTTGCGCCGCCCGGGCATCTCATCGCTCACGACGCTCACCGACGAGCCGGATCCGGTTGGCTACCTCACGCGGCACGTTCAGGTCTCCGCTCCGATGGAGTCGGAAGTCGTGCAGGTGCGCATGCGCGGAGAAAATGCCAAGGAGGTCACGCAGCTCGTCAACGCCGTCACGCAGGCGTATCTCACCGACGTGGTCAACAAGGAGAAGTCGGAACGGCTCCAGCGCCGCGACACGCTCGAACGGAAATACAAGGAAAACATGACGGAGGTGCGGGCCAACCTCGACACCTACAACAATCTCGCCAAGTCGCTCGGCACCGCGGACAGCGCAGAGGTGGCCACGCAGCGGAGCCTCCTGCTCGACCATCTCGGCACGCTTCGTGCTCAGCTGAACCAGACGCAGCGCGACCTGACGCTCCTCGACGCTGAACTGGCGATCATGGACGCGAAGGACCGCGGCGAGATCTCGCTCGAGCAGTCGGTTCCTGAGGAGACGATCGACGCGATGCTCCTCCGCGACCCGGAGTTTTCCGAGCTTCGCGAACGGCTCGCCGCGATCGAGGAATCGATGTCCTACCAGTCGGGGCGAAGCGCCCGCGGTGGCGCCGATCCGGCGGTCAAGCGGCTCGAGGCGATGCGCGATTCGATGGTCAGGCGGCTCGAAGACCGCAAGGAAGACCTGCGGCCGCAGATCGTGGCCCAACTCTCCATGGATTCGTCGAGCCGACGCACCGGCGCCGCCGCCGAAAGCCCGGTGGTCCTGCGGATGCGGCGTGAGATTCTCGCGCAGCAGCTCGAACAGACGACGAAGGACTTCGACCGGGTGGCCACTGAGGTGAAGGCGCTCGGCGCCGCCAATGCCGATCTCATGGCGCGAAAGCAGGAGATCGAGCAGCTCATGAAGGTCACCGACCAGATGGGCGTGCAGCTCAACGCAACCGAAATCGACGTCAACATGCCGAACCGCGTGGAGCTGATCGAGGAGGCGAGCGTGCCAGAGGGCAGCGACGACTTGCTTCGCTCCATGCTCACGGCCTTGGCAGCGCTCGGTGGGCTTGTGCTCGGCGGTGGTTCTGTCGTGCTCTTCGAGTATCTCCGCGACCGGCTCAGCATTCCCGAGGAGGTCTCGCAGCGGGTCGGCCTGCGGGTGATCGGCACCGTCCCGCGGATCTCGCGATCACGGCGCCGGCCCAACGACGGCCACGTGGCGGAGTGCGTTGACGGCATCCGGGCCGTGGTGAGCCAGACCGGCCGCGAGGCGCCGAAAGTGATTCTCGTCACCAGTGCCGTCGAACACGAGGGCAAGACGACGTTTGCGGCGCAGCTCGCAGCCAGCTTGGCCCGCTCCGGCAAGCGGACGCTCCTGCTCGACGGCGACCTGCGGCACCCCAACGTGCATCTCGCGCTCGGGCTCGACCTTCGGGCCGGACTGCCGGAGTTGCTCCGCGGCGAGATCGTGGCCGACGAGGCGGTGCAGCCCACCGCGATCGACGGGCTGTTTGCCGTCACGGGCGGCGCCTGCGACTACGCGGCAATCACGGCCCTCTCGCGGCCTGAGTCGGCGGCAATCATCAAGGCCTTCAGGGAGTCGTTCGACCACGTGGTGATCGATGCGGGACCAGTGCTGGCGTTCGCCGACGTGCTGCTGCTCGGCCAGCTCAGCGACATCGCCATCGTGGCGACCATGCGGGACGTGAGCCGCGTGCCGCAGGTCAATAGCGCTGTGGATCGGCTTCGCTCGGTCGGTATCCGGGTGCTCGGCACCGTGGTCAACGGCGTCTCCGATTCTGCTCCGCGACGGCTCTACGCGTCGCCGGCCCCGGCCTGATCGGCTGCCCAGCCGGAATCGCTTGGGTTCATGTCCTGGAAACCCGTCTCTGGAATCTGACGTGCCATGAAGTCATCGGTTTCGGGTTGGCTCACGCTCGCAGGCGCCGCCGTGCTCGTGCTCGGGGTAACGGTCGCCCAGGGCTTCCTGACCGAGCGCTGGAAAGACAAGAGCGTCAGCAAGGATCTTCAGGCAGCCGCCACGTTGCTGGAGGAGAAGTTTCCGAAGTCGTTCGGCGGCTGGGAACTCGAACGGGAACTCGAGGCCGATTCGAAGGAACTCGAGCGGGCTGGGGCCGTGGGCCACATCTCGCGGCTCTACCGCAACACGCGGTCGAAGGCCCGGGTCTCGGCCTTCGTGGTCTGCGCGCGACCGCACGATGCGTCGGGGCACACGCCCGACCGCTGCTACCCGGGCGCCGGCTTCGAGATCGGCGAGGCCGAGCATCGCCAGAAGGTGACACTCTCCGACGGCCGCGAGGCGGAGACCTTCACCGCCACGTTCCGCAAGACCGGCCAGACGCTCCGCATCTTCTGGACGTATGGGATTCGCGACGAAGCTGAAATCGACAAGGCGAACGTCGCCGCCCGCCGCACGTGGATCGCACCGCAGATCGCCCGCATCGCGCTCGTGCAGGAGCCCGCCGTCTACAAACTCTACGCGATCGTCGATGAGACGCGGCTGACGAGTTCCCAAGCGATGGTGGAGTGTGAGGATTTCATCGCGCAGCTCCTGCCCACGCTCGACACCCTGATCGCCGGCACCAACGCAGACGCGCCGGCCGCCGAGGCTCAGAGCCCGCAGGCCGAGAGCCCCGCAGCCCGGAGCGACGACCCGGCGAAACCAACCGGCGTCGCCGAGCCAGCCGCGGCGGGCTGAGCGGGCCCAGCAGCGGAGCTTTTCGAGCGACCCTTGGGCGGCACCGCTTCCGCAGATATCTTGCCTATGTCCGTGTCCGTCCCGAGCGCGGCGGACCTCCACCTGAAATGAGGATGACGTGTCGATTTCCCAGAAGCGGGCCCTGATCACGGGCATCACCGGCCAGGATGGCTCGTACCTCGCGGAGCTGCTCCTCGACAAGGGCTACGAGGTTCACGGCCTGGTGCGGCGGTCGAGCACGTTCGGCACGCAGCGGATCGAGCA
This sequence comes from Pirellulales bacterium, assembly GCA_040397625.1. Lineage (GTDB taxonomy): Bacteria > Planctomycetota > Planctomycetia > Pirellulales > UBA1268 > QWPN01. Next base: position 18,120 of record JBBAVQ010000012.1, read on the forward strand.
CCTCTACCGCGATATCCACGAGGTGGAGCGGCCGCTCGTCCTGCATCACGGCGATATGGCCGACGGTAACGGTCTCGCCCGCCTGATCCGCGAGATCAGGCCGACGGAGGTCTACAACCTCGCCGCCCAGAGCCACGTGCGGGTGAGCTTCGACCAGCCGACCTACACGGCCGACGTCACCGCCGTGGGCACCCTCCGGCTCCTGGAGGCGATCCGCGACTGTCAGGACGCGGTCGGCGCCCAGATCCGCTTCTACCAGGCGTCGAGTTCGGAGATGTACGGCAAGGTGGTGGAGACTCCGCAGTCGGAGACCACGCCCTTCTATCCCCGCAGCCCCTACGGCGTGGCCAAGCTCTATGGCCACTGGATCACGGTCAACTATCGCGAGAGCTACGGCCTCCACGGGTCCTGCGGCATCCTCTTCAACCACGAAAGCCCCCGCCGTGGCGAGACCTTCGTGACGCGAAAGATCACGCGGGCCGCCACGCGGATCAAGCTCGGGCTTCAGAAGAAGCTCTATCTCGGCAACCTCGACGCCAAGCGGGACTGGGGGTTCGCCGGCGACTACGTCGAGGCGATGTGGCTCATGCTGCAGCAGGACGAACCCGACGACTACGTGATCTCCACCGACGAAACCCATGCGGTGAGCGAGTTCTGCGAGAAGGTGTTCGCCAGGCTCGACATGGACTACCGCGACTTCGTCGAAATCGACCCGCGATACTTCCGGCCGGCCGAGGTGGAACTGCTGCTCGGCACCTCGACGAAGGCGCGGCGGAATCTCGGCTGGAAGCCCAAGGTCTCGTTCGACGGCCTGATCGACCTGATGGTCGATGCCGACCTCGAACTGGCCCGCAAGGAGCAGGTGCTGATCGCGGCCGGTCACGACTCGGGCCTGCCCAACCGCTGAACGCTCGGCTGAGCCACGCCCCATGATGAACCTCGCAAACCAACGGATCGTCGTCACCGGCGGAGCGGGCTTCCTGGGCAAGGCCGTGACCCGCGTGCTCCGCGAGCGGGGCGTGCCGGCGGAGAGCATCGTGGTGCCCCGCCGCCGCGACTTCGACCTCACGGTCGAGGCTGACGTGGCCAGGCTCTACGAGACCGCCCAGCCCGACGTGGTGATCCACCTCGCGGCCGAGGTGGGGGGCATCGGGGCCAACATGAACCATCCCGGGCGGTTCTTCTACGCCAACATGGCAATGGGGCTGCACCTCGTGGAGCATGCCCGCCGCGTCGGCCTGAAGAAGTTCGTCCACACGGGTACCGTCTGCGCCTACCCGAAGCACTGCCCCGTGCCCTTCCGCGAAGACGACCTCTGGAACGGCTACCCGGAGGAGACCAACGCCCCGTACGGCGTTGCCAAGAAGGCGATCTTCGTGATGCTCGACGGCTACCGTCGGGAATACGGCCTGGCCAGCGCCGTGGCCCTGCCCGTGAATCTCTACGGCCCCGCGGACAACTTCGACCCGGCGTCGAGCCATGTGATCCCCGCCTTGATCCGCAAGTGCGAGGAGGCCCGGCTGGCCGCCGCTCCGGAGGTTGTCTGCTGGGGAACTGGATCGGCCACTCGCGAGTTTCTCTATGTGGACGATGCCGCGGAGGGGATCGTGCGGGCGGCCGAGGTGATGGATGAGCCGGTGCCGATCAACCTCGGCGGCGGCATCGAGATCGCGATCCGTGATCTCGTCACGAAGATCGCCGCCGCCTGCGACTACCGCGGCCGGGTCGTCTGGGACACCGCAAAACCCGACGGCCAGCCCCGCCGCGGCCTCGACATCTCCCGCGCGAAATCGCTGCTCGGCTGGACGCCGAAGCAGGACTTCGACACCGGCCTCAAGGCCACCGTCGAGTGGTGGCGAGCCCACGGCCAGTCCTGACCCGAAGCCGCCGTGCTGCGTGCAGGCCCAACGCCGTCAGGCGTGGGGCGAATCGGGGCAACCTCTCCCCCTCGATGGCGCCCGAGAAACGTGTGTCGCCGGCTCAGGGTCGCCAACTCGTTGCTTCATCGAGCCACGATACGGATCACTCACCGACGGGTTCGAGAGCCCCGTGGCCGAGGATGAACTTCCTCGTGCCGGCCGGACCGTCGAAGATCACCGTGCCGATCGAGCGCGGCCCGCTGCCACTGATGCCGGCGATCACGCCCTCGCCGTATTCGGCATGTCGCACCCGCTGGCCCTTCGCGTACTCGCGCCGCGGCTTTCCTTCACCGGCCATCCGCAGCGCCAGGTCGGTGGCCCGCTCGATCGCCGCGTCGAAGCCCCGCCGCCGGCGGGCCGGTGGCGGAGGCGGGGCGTCGTCCTGCGAGTCTTCGAGATCGACTGTCAGGCCGTCGCGACGGACCACCGAGAGCCGCGACCGCGGCTCGTCGTGCGCGAACTCATCGAAGTCCGCGGCCTGCCGCGCCGCGGCGTCCCCAAAAGGATCGAAATCGACGTCCCGCGGCGCCTCGGTGCCCACAACGACGGTCTCGGTCCCCTGCATCTCGGCGAGGAACAGGCTCGGCGCCGAGATCCGCCGCGTGCCCCGGTAATCTCGCATGCGAGCGCAGCTGGCATGAACCTCCTCGCGGCCCCGCGTGATCCCCACGAACACCAGCCGCCGCTCCTCCTCGAGGTGCTCTGGGCGGTCGAGGCTCCGCTCGTGCGGTAGGATGCCATCCTCCATGGCGACGATGTAGACCACCGGAAACTCCAGACCCTTGGCGGCATGGAGCGTCATCAAGGCCACCCGGTCGGCCGACGCATCCCAGGCATCGGCATCGGCGACGAGGGCTGTCGTCTCGAGAAATCCGCCGAGCGGATCGACGGCCGAGGGATCAGCCGCGGCTGTCGCGAAGGTGTCGTCGAACTGCCGGGCCGCGGTCACGAGTTCCTCGACGTTGGAGAGGCGGTCCTGCCCCTCTTCGTCATCCTCCTGCTCTTCCGCGAGCAGCGTGCGATAGCCCGTCCGGTCGAGCACCATCTCGAGGATCGCGGCGACCGCCGATTCCCGACCCGCTGCGGCGGTCAGTTCGGCCACCAGCCGCGTGAAGCCGGCGAAGGCCGTCACCGCCCGCTTCGGCATCCCGGGGATCGCGGCGGCGTTCGCCACCGCATCGAGCCGCGTGGCACCGTGGTCCTCGGCCCAGGCCGCGAGCCGATCGAGCGACTGCCGGCCGATGCCGCGGGGCGGCACGTTGACGACGCGGAGCAGGGCCTCGTCGTCGCGTGGATTGCGGAGCAGTCGCAGCCACGCGACCACGTCGCGGATCTCCCGGCGTTTGAAGAACTCGAGACCGCGCACGAGCTGATAGGGAACGCCCCTGGTCCGCAGCGCGAGTTCGAAGGAGCGAGAAAGCGCGTTGGCCCGAAACAGGATGGCGAAGTCTCGCGGCGACCGGCGGCCGGCGAGGACGGCACCGAGAATCTCCCCGGAGATCCTCTCCGCCTCCTCGAGCCCCGAGCCGTCGAGCACGATCCGCACCGGCGCCCCCGGCCCCGCCGCGGTGACGAGTCGCTTCTGCTTCCGTCTCGAGTTATGGGCGATCAGCCGGTCAGCCGTGCCCAGGATGTTCGCCGTGCTCCGGTAGTTGTCCTCGAGTTTCACGACCGTCGCGGCGGGATAGTCCCGCTCGAACTCGAGGATGTTACGGATGCTCGCTCCCCGCCACCCGTAGATCGCCTGATCGGGGTCGCCGGTCACCGCGAGGTGTGGATGGTCGATCGACAGCCCGCGGAGGATCGCGTACTGCACGGCGTTGGTGTCTTGGTATTCGTCCACGAGGATGAACCGGTGCCGGGCGTCGAGTTCGTGACGGAGGTCGGGATTCTCCGCGAGGAGTGTGGCCACGTGCACGAGCAGATCGTCGAAGTCCACCGCGTTGGCCCGCACGAGCATCTGCTGGTAGATCGGCCAGACCCGCAGCGCCAGGTCGTCGGCGGGCTTTCCCCAGCGCGGTTCGAACGTGGTGGGCGTGAGGAGATCGTTCTTCGCCCGGGAGATGACCCCGGCGATGCGATCGACGGGCGTGTGCGTGGCGGCGAGGCCGAGCGACTTCACGGCCCGCTTGAGCGTGGCAGCGGCATCATCGGGGTCGAGGATGGAATAGTCGCTCGTCAAGCCGACGAGCCGGGCATGGCGGCGGATCAACCGAGCCCCAAACCGGTGAAAGGTTCCCATCTCGACGGGCTGGGGCCCCACGAGATCGGTCACCCGGCGCCGCATTTCGTCGGCCGCCTTGTTGGTGAAGGTCAACGCCACGATCCGCTCGGGGGGCACGCCCTCCGCGATCAGATGAGCGATTCGGTGCGTCACCACTCGGGTCTTGCCGCTGCCAGGGCCTGCTAGCACCAGCAGCGGGCCCTCGACGTGGCCTGCGGCACGTTGCTGAGACTCGTTCAGGGAGGCGAAAGATGATGCTGGCACGGCTGGTGAACGGCGAAAGCTGGCAGGGATGGGAAGCCGCCATGGGCAGCCCGGCTGGGCCGATGTAGCCGATTTTCGGCTGTGTCGAGTATATTCCTCACCTGTTCGCCCGGGTGCACACCCGGTCGTCGTTCCACACCACATTCGCACGGGAGGGACCCCATGCCGCGAGTGCCGTACAAAAACCTGATGCAGTCCGATGAAATGGCCGAGAAGCTCGAGATGAGCACGGCCGAAATCGGCCTCTCCGTCCGCACGACAAACTGCTTGGAGGAGAAGGGCATCTTCACCGTCCATGACCTGCTGAACTGCACGCGTGCCGATCTCTTGTCAATCTCGAACTTCGGTGAGAAGACCCTCGAGGAAGTCTACAAGGCGCTCGAGAAGATCGGGTTCTTCCGCGTGCAGCCCTCGTCGGTCGAGTTGGCCGTCCGGCAGCCGGAGGCGGCGGCCCGCTGTTCCTGACCGGCTCCCGCCAAGGCGGCGAGGAGTTCGCTCGTGAGATTCCCGCGGTTTTTCGGCAAGAAGCGGGGCCATCGCCGAACCGGCTCACAGGCCTGGGCGTCGCTCGGTGACGCTGCATTTCATGCCGCCCTGCTCACTGCGGGGATCGTCTTCGCGGGCCTGCTCCTCTCGGGTGTGGCGGTGCCGGAGTGGCGGATCAACCAACACTTTCTCGCAACCGACTGCACGGTGCTGGGAAAGGGATTGGCCCGGCGAACCACCGTCGCCGACCGCGGGGGATCTTCCACGTGGCAGCCGTGCCTCCGCGTCCGCTACGACGTGGCCGGCCGCACCATGGAATCGTGGAGCACGCCCTCCCGAAGCACCACCACGAGCGATCGCGCTCGGGCGGTGGCCGCACTCTCGGCCTGGAACCTGGGCGACACCGTGCCGGGCTGGTACGACCCCTCGTCCCCCACCACGGTCGTGCTGCAGCGGGGCTACAACTGGTGGATGTGGCTGCTCACGCTGCTCCTGCCCGGCGCGCTGGTCTCGTTTGGCGGCATGGGGCTGGCCCGCGCGATCCGGCGGTGGGGACGGTCCGAGGAGCGGTGCGCGGTCCCCTCACGCTTCTCCGAGATCCTTGACCCGCTCGCCGCCGGCCCGCGTCAGGCGGCCGATCATCCGGGCGTGCCGGCCTGCGACGACCTCGTCAACTCACCTGGCACCGTTCTCGCCTACCGGCTCCCGATCGAGAGCCCCGAGAACTGGACGCTCCTCGGCTTCGGGCTGTTTGCGCTGCTCTGGAACTCGGTGCTGGCGGTGCTTGGCGTCGGGGCTGTGATCGACTTGCTCAAGGGGAAGATCGACTGGCTTCTCCTCACGCTGCTCGTGCCGTTCGCCGCCGTGGGCATCGCCGGCCTGGTGCTGTTCATCAGGCGGGTGCTGCTCACCACGGCCGTGGGCCCCACGCAGCTCGAGATCTCGGCCCAGCCGCTTCACCCCGGCGGCACCTACGAAGTGCTTCTCGCCCAGGGAGGATCGGGCACGCTCGAGTCGTTGCGGCTGTGCCTGGCACTCGAGGAGCAGGCGACCTTCACGCAGGGCACCGACACTCGTTTCGACCGGATCACCGTCTGGGCCCGCGACATCCGGACGTGGGGCGACCTGCAGCTCACGCCCGGTGCACGGTTCGAAGCCCGGGAGTCGTTCACGATCCCAGCCGACGCGATGCACTCATTCGCGTCGGAGCACAATGCGGTTCGCTGGAGCATCGCCGTCCACGGTCAGCCCGTCGGCTGGCCCGGGTTCGTTCGCACCTTTCCCCTCGTGGTATTTCCGACCGAGCCGGCCACGGAGCAGGCCGCCCTGCGCCGGGAGGCCTCGCCATGAGCACCGCCGCCGAAAACTTCCGGCCCTCGCCGCGCGTGACCGTGATGTTCTCGCACAGCGACCGCCACTACGAGCCTCTCGACCCGCTCGAGGTCCGTTACGAGGCGGATGGTCTCGACGATGAGCCGCCGCGGGCGGTGGAGCATTCCGTGCTCTGGTTCACCGAGGGAAAGGGGGAGGAGGACCTCGGCGTGCACTTCTTCGAGCGGCTCGTCGCCCCAGAACGGCTGCCGCCAGCCGCGCCGATGGGGCAGTTTTCCTGCCGCCTTCCCCGCAGTCCGCTCTCCTACGAGGGGGTGGTGGTGAAGATCCGCTGGTGCGTTCGAGTGCGATTCTTCTTCGAGAGCGGCCGCGATTACGTCTCGGAGCACGAGTTCACCGTCGGCCAGCTCCCGCCTGCCCACCCACTGACCGCGAACCCGTGATCACCACGACCGGCATGATCACCACGACCACCACCGCTGCCAATGAAGAGCCGCTGCGAACCATGCACGGCCCGGCATCAGCCAACCCCTTCGCAACCCGATACACGAAGCCCGGCGTCATTCCACCCCTCGATGCGAGCGGCCGACCGCTCGATGTAGGACCGCTGATCGATCGCGTGGGTTGCGGCTGCTCGGTGATCATGGGCCCCCACGGACGCGGCAAGACCACCCTGGTTCGGGCACTGCTCGCCGCCGCCACGGCCGCCGGCCGCGCGACGTCGTTCGTGCAGGTCCGATCGCGGGCTTCCGCATGGCAGGCGATCACAGCCGTGGCCGCTGCCCGCCCGGGGCAGCTCGTCGCCGTGGACGGCTGGGAGCAACTCCCCTGGGGCGGTGGCCTCGTGATCGCCGCTCTGGCGTGTTGGCGACGCGCGGCCGTGATCGCCACGGCGCATCGGCCGGTCGGCCTGCCCGTCCTCGCCCGCTGCGACTCGTCGCCGGCGCTCGTCGCGGCGGTCGTCGCACGGCTCCCCGATCATGGCGGCATCATTTCCCACGCCGATGTCGAGGAGGCGTTTCGCCGCCGGCACGGCAACGTCCGTGACGCACTGGCGGACCTGTACGACCTCTTCGAGGAGCGGCGGCAATAGCGTGCCCCCATCGCTTACGCGATTGGGCTTCCTGAGGCCGGATCAAGCGAGGGGCTGCCCGTGCCCGGGAGCCGGCGTTGCTGACGAGCGGAGCCATGGATGGCGGAGCGAAGTCAGCATCGAGCGAGCGAAGGCCGGGAAGGCCG
>JBBAVQ010000013.1:0-21376 GCA_040397625.1 Pirellulales bacterium
GGCCGTAAGGCCGCGGGCTTGTGGTGGGGCGCCGCTCGGGGCTGCCCATGCCCCGTCGCCGGACGTTCACTGCGGCCTTCGTGGCCTCCGCTCACTCGATGCTGACTTCGCTCCGCCATCCATGGCTGCGCTCGTCAGCAACGCCGGCTCGCGGGGCACGGGCAGCCCCGAGCTCCGTCCGCGCGTTACGCCATACGGTTCCTCAACTCCTTCCACGCTTCTCGTCGCACAGCCCCGTGCTCCGTCCACGCTTCTCGTAGCACAGGTTTTCAACCTGTGCCTGTCCTCGTCGCGTTCAACGATCCACGGTCAGCCTAAGAAAATGCGTGGCGCAGCTGATGCACGGGTCGTAGTCGCGGATCACCCGCTCGCAGGCCAGCGTGGCGGCTGCGTCGTCGAGACCGAGCACGCCCGGCAGCATCGCCTTGAGATCGGCCTCGATCATTGCCTGATTCTGCGAGGTCGGCGGTACGATCGCGGCGCCGGCGATCAGCCCGTCGTCGCCGATCTCGTAGCGGTGCCAGAGCAGGCCACGGGGCGCCTCTGTCGCATGGCAGGCTGCGTTGGCCCGCGGCACGAACTCGATCCGATACGGCGAGATGTCGGCCACCGCATCCCGAGCGATCGCGAGGGCATCCTCGCAGGCGGCGACGATCTCGATCGCCCGCGCCACGATGCTCTGCGATGAGATGCGAAGCGGCAAATCGAGGCCGCTCATGTCCGCCGCCAGACGCGCCGCCGGCGGCAGCCGGTCGTGGCCGAGGTTGACCCGCGCGAGCGGGCCCACCAGATACGGTTTCTCCTCCGGCAGCATCACGCTCTGCAACGCCGTGCTCCACGGCACTTGTCGCTCGGAAAAGTGCTGCTCGTAGTCGGCGACGTCGATGTCGAGGCCGCTCGTCGAGACGATCCGTCCCTCGTCCATCGGATAGCCCACGGCGGGCCGGAGGCAGACGCCGTCGTAGTCGCGAGACACGCCCGGAAAATCGAACCGGCTCACCTCCGCGACCAGATCGATCGCGGCGACGAGCGCCCATTCGAGGTCGGGTACGAGCCCGCGGAGGTCGGCCGCCGCCGGGGCGCGATAGAACCCGCCGACCGTGACGTTGACTGGGTGGACGGCGCGGCCCCCCACCACGTCCATGATCCGGCTGCCGATCGCCTTGAGCCGCAGGCCGCGGTGTACGAGGTCTGGATGCGTGGCCGCAAGGGCGAAGCCGCTCTCCACGCCCATGAAATCCGGCGCATGGAGGAGGTGCACGTGGAGGGCGTGGCTCTGGATCCATTCGCCGCAGTAGAGCAGCCGTCGGAGCCGGCGGATGTCGGCCGTGACCTCCACGCCAAGGGCCTTTTCCAGAGCTTCGCACGCCGTCAACTGGTAGGCCACCGGACAGATGCCGCAGATCCGCGCCACGATATCGGGCACCTCGCGGATCTCGCGACCGCGGACGAGCTTCTCGAAGAACCGGGGCGGCTCGTAGATCGAAAACTCGGCGATCTCGACGTGCCCGTTGGCAACGCGGACTTTGAGCGAGCCCTCTCCTTCGACACGGGCGAGCGACTTCACCTGAAACCGACGAACCTCGCTCATTCGCTCGCCTCCAGCCGATCGCTCTCCGCGCGAAATGCCGGAGCCGCCGCATTGAACGACCGTACGAGCCGCACAAGCGCGTCCCGCGGCGTGCCCTGCCGCTCGTAGAAGCCGGTCAGGCTCACCAGGTTTGGCGATTCGCTCGGGCCGAAGCAGCCGAAGCACTCGCGGTCGTGGGCTGGGCAGATCGCGCCGCAGCCGGCCTGCGTCACGGGGCCGAGGCAGGGAATCCCCTTCGCCACGGCCACGCACACGAGCCCGCGGGACTTGCACTCGACGCACACCGAGTGGCCCGGCACGTGCGGCTTCCGGCCGAGGAGCACGGCGGTGAGCAGGTCGAGCAGTTGCCCGCGATCGATCGGACAGCCGCGGAGCTCGAAATCGACCGGCACGTGGTCGGCGATGGCGGTGCTGGTGGCCAGCGCCGAGATGGTCTCGGGCGTGGCGTAGATGGCCGCGCGGAAGTCGTCGATCCGACCCCAGTTTCGCAGGGCCTGGATGCCGCCGGCAGTCGCGCAGGCCCCGATCGTGACCAGGAACCGGCACTGGCGGCGGACCTCGCGGATCCGCGCCTCGTCCTCCGCCGTGGTGATCGAGCCCTCGACGAGCCCCACGTCGTATGGCCCCGGCACGACCCGCGAACTCGCCTCGAGGAAGTGGTCGATCTCGACCCTGCCGGCGAGTTCCAGGAGCCGATCCTGTGCATCGAGGAGTTGCAGCTGGCAGCCGTCACACGACGCGAACTTGAACACGGCGAGTCTGGGTTTGGCGTTCACAGCTGCGGCACTCTCATCAGGCCCGCGATGCGATCGTAGCGCAGCACGGGGCCGTCGCGGCAGACGAAGTGCGGGCCAAACTGGCAGAGGCCGCAGTGGGCCACGGCACAGGACATGTTTCGCTCGAGCGATAGATAGACCTGCTCAGGGGACACACCACGCGGCATCGCCGCCTCCGCCACCCCCACCATCATCGCATCAGGGCCGCAGCAGAGGATCGTGGTGGCCGACGGGTCGAGCGGGAGGTCGTCGAGCAGGTGGGTGACGAGGCCGACGCGGCCATGCCATGCGACATCGCCTTCATCGACCACGGTGTGGACGTCGATGCCGGCAGCCCGCCAGCGAGCGTAGTCGGATGCGTACAACAGGCCAGCGGGCCGCTTCGCCCCGTGGACAACGATGGTCCGCCCGCCGTCCTTCCGCCTCGCAAGCTGCTCGATCGCGGCCCGCTGTGAGGCGAGCCCCAGACCGCCAGCCACGATGACGATGTCGCGGCCGCCAGCCGCAGCGACCGGCCAGGGCGTGCCGAAGGGGCCGCGGATGAACAGGTGGTCGCGGACGGCCAGCCGCGTGAGCGCATCGGTCACGTTGCCGACCGCGCGGACGGTGTGGGCGATCGTTCCCCGGTGATCGGGATCGGAACTGACCGAGATCGCCGCCTCGCCGATGCCAGGCAGGTAGAGCATGTTGAACTGCCCGGCCGCGAACGAGTAGCCCGTGCGAACGGAGGCCTCTTCGAACTCCAGTTCGTAGGTTTGCACGCCGGGCGTCTCGTCACGGATCGACACGATCCTCGCCGCATGCGCACGCCATGGATCGGTGGTGGCCGCCGAGGGCGGGTGGGCGGGCATGATCATGGCGTCCCCCGTTCGGCGTCGGGGGCGGCCGCACCGTCGGTCGCCCGGATCGCGGCGATCTCCTCGGTGACGTCGATTCCCACTGGGCACCAGGTGATGCAGCGGCCGCAGCCGGTGCAGCCCGAGGTGTCGAACTGGTCGATCCAAGTCGCAAACTTATGGGTCAGCCACTGGCGGTATCGCGACGCGGTGGAACTCCGCACGCTCTGGCCGTGCATCCGGGCGTGATCGAGCGAGAAGCAGCTCGCCCAGTGCCGCTCGCGGTCGACCTGGTCACCGGAAAGATCGGCCACTTCCTGAACGCTCGCGCAGAAGCAGGTGGGGCAGACGAGCGTGCAGTTGGTGCAGGAGAGGCAGCGGGAGGCCACCTCGTCCCACCGCGGGTGCTCGAGGTTCCGCATGAGCAGGTCGCGGATGCCGTGCGTGTCGAGGCTGCGGGGGGAAGGACCGTCGGCCGCGGCCTGCCGCGCATGCATCCGGGCGGCCAGGTCCCGCGGCACCGCACGGGCCGCATCGATCTCGCCGTCCGTGCAGGCCGCGACGACCGCGCCAGCGGCGATCGCAGACGCGAGCACCGCGGCTCCACGGTCGGAGCCGACTTCGCAGGCGAACCGGCCACCGATTTCGGTGAGCGCCACATCGAAGCCCGGGCCCGCAGTCGGTCCGCAGCCCATCGAGTGGCAGAAGCAGGTCGCCGCCGCACGGCGACAGTTGACCGCAACGAGAAACAGTCGCTCGCGACGGGCCTTGTACGCCTCGTCCACATAACCACCGCCGAGGAACACGCGGTCCTGCACGGCAAGGGCCGCGAGATCGCAGCCGCGGACGCCGAGCACTGCAAGGGGAGGCTCTGCCACGGACGGCGGAGCTTGCGTCCACGCGCCGCCATCACGGGCGAACGACGCGACCGTCTCCCGCGCCGGAAACAGGAAGTTCTTCAGCGAGTGCGGCCCGACGACATGGTCGAAGGTGCCGGCATTCGGGTCGTACCGCAGCCGATAGGAGCCGCCGTCCTGCTCGTCGAGCCAGCCCGTGGGCAAGTCCGCGACCGAGACGAGGTCGCGGAGCACGATCGCCCCATCGGCGACCTGCGGCCCGACCACGCGATGCCCCTGCCGCCGCAGGGCATCGATCACCAACTGCAGCCCGGCAGCCTCGAGCCAGTGCCAGGAGCCGGGGAATGGTGGTGTCATCGAGTCCTCTCAGTCTCAACTGTCGGCGGTTGCGTTCCAAGATGCAACCGTCGCGCGACTCCCTGCACGAAGCCCGTATGCATGGGCCGCGGGGCGGCCGCTCCCCATCGTCCCGGCGGTCTGGTACACCACTGGACATGAACTCCCGCCAGCAGATCATGTCGGCCCTGTTCGCCGCCCCCCGGGCCCTCCTGGGCATGCTTCACGTCGGGCCGTTGCCGGGGAGCCCCGGACACCGCGGCGCCGCTCCGAGCATCGATGAGCAGGTCGCCCGGGCCGTGGCCGAGGCTGAGACGTTCCGCTCCGCCGGCTTCCACGGCCTGATGATCGAGAACATGTTCGACCGGCCGTATCTCAAGTCGCATGTCGGGCCTGAGGTGGTTGCGGCGATGGCGGTGATCGGCCGTGAGGTTCGCCGCGCGGTGCCGCTGCCGCTGGGCGTGCAGGTGCTCGCCGCCGCCAATGAGGAGGCGATCGCCGTCGCCCTCGCCTGCGGCGCATCGTTCGTGCGCGTCGAGGGCTTCGTGTTCGCCCACGTCGCCGACGAGGGGCTCATCGAGGCCGATGCGGGGCCGCTCCTCCGCTACCGCTCCGCCGTCGGCGCCGAGCACATCCGCGTGTTCGCCGACATCAAGAAGAAGCATTCGTCGCACGCGATCACCGCCGACGTTGACATCGTCGAGACGGCCCACGCCGCGGAGTTTGCGCTCGCCGACGGCGTGATCGTCACGGGCACGTCCACCGGGCGGCCGGCCAGGCCGGCCGAGGTGAACGCCGTGGCGTCAGCCGTGGGCATCCCCGTGTTCGTCGGTTCGGGCCTCACGCCCGAGAACGTGGCTGAGTTTGTCTCCGCCGATGGGCTGATCGTCGGCTCCTCGGTGAAGCGGCAGGGCGATTGGCGGCTGCCGCTCGACGCGACGGCGACGAAGCGGTTCGCCGATGCGTTTCATGCCTGCGGGTCGAACCGATGACGCCCTCCAACCCCGACGTCGTGCTGCTCGGCAACCTGCTGGTGGACGACATCGTGCTGCGCGACGGCAGCACCCTCATGGGCGAGCCCGGGGGGGCGGTCCTGCATGCCGCGCTCGCAGCCGCCCTGTGGGGCGCGAAGGTCGGGATCTGCTCCGTCGCCGGCACCGACTATCCGGCCCACGCGCTCGAGCAGCTCGCCGCCAAGGGGATCGACTTGGCCGGGGTTCGCCGGCTCGACCGCACGGGGGGGCGGGCGTGGCTGCTCTACGAGCCGGCGGTCCGCCGGACCGTGCACCACCTCGACTGCCCATCGCATGCCGACGTGTCTCCCACCCTCGACGACCTGCCGGCATCGTGGTTCGCCGCCCGGGCCTTTCACCTTGCCCCCATGCCGCTCGAACGGCAACTGGAGCTCGCCCACGGCCTCGCGCCGCAGGTGCCGGGGGCCCGCCTCGTGTCACTCGACCCCTTCGAACTCGTCCGCGACGGCACGCTCGCGGCCTGGCGGGAGGTGCTCACCCACATCGACCTGTTCTTCGTGAGCGAAGACGAGTGGCGGCTCGCCGGCGACGCCGACGCGATCATTCCCGCGCTCGCCGGGCCGCGGCTCGCCCACATCGCCTTCAAACGCGGCGCCAGGGGGGGGCGGCTCGTGGAACTGCATCGAGGCCAGTCGCGGACGTGGACGTCGCGGGCCCGGGAGGTCGTGGATGCCACCGGCGCCGGCGACTCGTTCGCGGGCGGTTTCCTCGCTGGGCTGGTCACGCACGGCGACGTGAGCCGGAGCATCGAGCAGGGCATTGTGTCGGCGAGCTTTGCGATCGAAGACTGGGGCGGTCGTGGCCTGATGTCGGCCACGCCGGCGGTTGCCGCCGCGCGTCACGCCGAGTGGTTTGCCAGAGCCACGACGGGGGCCGCATCATGACCACGTCACCAGGTCGATTGTTTCGAGTTTCGTCAGACATCGCTGCGGCGGTCGCCGCCGGCACGCCCGTGGTCGCGCTGGAGACCACGCTGGTCACGCACGGCCTACCCCAGCCCGACGGCGTGCGGGTGGCGGCGGCGCTCGAGGAGGCGGTTCGCGCCCACGGCGCAGTGCCGGCGACGATCGGCATCCTGGACGGCACCGTCAGGGTCGGGATCACTCGCGCAGAACTCGAGCGACTCGCCTCGGCTCCGAACCCCGTGAAGGTGAACCTCGGCAACTTCGCCGCGGAGGTAGCCGCGGGCGGCGTTGGCTCGACCACCGTCGCGGCGACGATGTTCGCCGCCTGGAAGGCGGGCATCCACGTGTTTGCGACGGGCGGCATCGGTGGCGTGCACCGAGGTGCCACGGAGACGGGCGACGTGTCGGCGGATCTCACGGCTCTGGCCCGCTATCCGGTGGCGGTGGTCTGTGCCGGGGCCAAGGCGATCCTCGATCTGCCGCGAACCGTCGAAATGCTCGAGACGCTCGGCGTGCCGATCCTGGGCATGGGCACGGCGGAGTTTCCGGCCTTCTACCGTCGCGAGAGCGGCCTCCGCGTCGATCGTCGCTGCGATTCGATCGCCGACGTCGCTCGTGCCGTCCGCACGCACTTCGATCTCGGCTTCGCATCGGGCCTCGTGGTCGCCAATCCGGTGGCCGAGGCCGACGCGCTCCCGAAGGAGCTGCACGACTCCGCCCTCGGCACCGCCCTCTTCGAGGCCGCCGACATGACTGGCCGCGGTGTCACGCCTTACCTGCTCGACCGCATGCGAGCCCTCACCGGCGGCGCGAGTGTGAAGACCAACGAGGCGCTGCTTCTCAACAACGCCCGCGTTGCCGCCGACCTCGCCGTGGCGTTGGCGTCACAGGCGTGACGCTCCACCGCCGCCCGTAGCACAGGTTTGTGCATTCCGTAGCACAGGTTTTCAACCTGTGTGTAAGCCGTAGCACAGGTTTTCGACCTGTGTGTGATCCGTAGCACAGGTTTTCAACCTGTGTGCATCCCCCTTCGATCGCTTCGGTGCTGCCCACGCCCTCTCGCTGGACGTTCGTCTCGGCCCTCCAGGCCTCGACTCTCTGCATGTCCGCTGCGCTTCGCCATCCTGGCTGCGCTTGCTCCCGTAGCCCGCTCGATGGCATGGGCAGCCCCTCGCTTCGTTTGTCCCCGGAGCGCCGGTTTTCAACCTGCGCCTCCCGACGCGGGACTACGGCGCCAGTCGCTCGACGATCCAGTCGCCAGCCGGGCTGCGGCGGAAGCAGAGCCGGTCGTGCAGGCGGCTCGGTCGGCCCTGCCAGAACTCGATCCTCTCCGGCACGATCCGGAAGCCGCCCCAGTTCGGTGGCCGCGGGATCGCCGCGTCGTCCGGATGCTCCTCGCGGAAGCGGGCGAAGAGTGCCTCGAGCGTCGCGCGGTCCGGGATCACCTCGCTCTGCGGCGAACTCCAGGCGCCGATTCGCGACGTGCTCGGCCGCGTTCGGAAATACTCGTCCGACTCGGCGGCGGTCGTCCGCTCCACGCGGCCCTCGATCCGCACCTGCCGCTCGAGGTCGGCCCAGTGGAAGGTGAGTGCGGCGTGCGGGTTCGCCGTAAGCTCGCAGCCCTTCCGGCTTTCGTAGTTGGTGAAAAAGCAGAAGCCGCGGGCGTCGAAGCCGCGGAGCAGGACGACGCGGGCCGACGGCCGGCCGTCGGGCGTGGCCGTCGAGAGCGTCATCGCCTCAGGCTCGGGAACGCCGGCCACCACGGCGGCGTCGTACCACGCCGCGAACTGGTGGATCGGGTCACGGGCGACCGTCGCTTCGTCGAGCGCCCCCTGCTCGTATTCCTTGCGGGCGTGCGTGGCCCTCGGCTCCATGTCAGTGGCTCCTTCCGCCATTCGCGACCCACCGCATCGTCTTCTCTGTGAGGCGGTCGAGCGCCTGCACGGCGAGGTCAAGGTGTTCGAGGCGCGTGTCCTCGATTTTATTGTGGCTGATGCCCTTCAGGCTCTGCACGAAGAGCATCACGGTCGGCACGCCGGCCATCGCCATCTCGGCCGCGTCGTGCAGCGGCCCCGAGGGGAGCTGATGCGACGTGCCGCAGGTCTCGCGGACAGCGTCGTCGGCGAAGGCGATCAGTTCCGGGTGGAACGGCGCCGGCGGGATATACCAGAGGCGTTCCCACGACACGTCCACGCCCCCCTCGGCCGCGAATCGCGCCGCCGCCTCGCGGGCCTCGGCGTGCATCCGCGTGAGTGCCGCGGCATCGAGGTGCCGCTGGTCGAGCGTGATCCGGCACTCCTCGACGACGCTTGTCACGATCCCCGGCTTCGTCGTGCAGGAGCCGATCGTGCAGACGCCGCCTCCGCTCCGCGCGGCGATCGCATAGATCTCCTGGCCCATCCTGGCTGCGGCGAGGAAGGCGTCGCGACGGCGATTCATCGGCGTGGATCCGGAGTGGGCCGCCTGACCGCGGAACGTGAGCGCGTGTCGCTCGACGCCGAAGGTGCCGAGCACGGCGCCGAGCGGCAGGTCGAGGTCGAGGAGCACCGGTCCCTGTTCGATGTGGAGTTCCAGATAGGCCGAGGCATTCTTCCGCTCGCAGCCGCTCTCCTTCACCCGCTCGAAGTCGATGCCCACGCTCCGGAGGGCGTCCGGTAACGAAACTCCCTGCTTGTCGGTGAGTCGCCGCGCCTCGTCGAGGTCGAGGTTGCCGGAGCAGGCCGCGGAACCAAACAGGCTCTTGCCGAACCGGGCCCCCTCCTCGTCGGCCCAGTCCACCACGCGGATCGTGACCGGCGGTCTTCCGTCGTGTTCCGCGCACACCCTCCGCAACACCTCCACGCCTGCAAGCAATCCGAGGCAGCCGTCGAGCCAACCACCGTTGGGCACCGAGTCGATGTGGCTGCCGATCACGACCGCCCGCTCGCTCGCGCCGGGGAGTGTGGTCCAGACATTCCCGGCGGCGTCTTGGTGCACCTCCACAGGCAGGCCGGCCAGCCGCTCGTGGAACCATGCACGGGCCTTCTGCCACGTGGGAGTGAAGGCCACCCGCTGGGCACCGTCGGCATCAGCCGTGAGTGCCCGGAGTTCCTGCAACTCACGAATCGTTCGCCGGGGGTCGAGCATGGTCGCCATGGAGGTATCGTGGCCAAGTTCGGGTGGCATCGGCAAGCAGGCCGTTCTATCCTTACCTTACGCCTTTCGGCGGAACGCCCACAGCGGGCGCAGGAAGACGCGGAGACGACAGGCATGCCGATCCAACCCCGGCTCGACGCCGTGACCGCCGCCGCGAACATGGCGGACCCCAAGCCGCCCCTTGCGCCGCAGGAGGCGCGGGCCGAGGCCAGTCGCTGCCTGTTCTGCTACGACGCTCCGTGCATCATGGCCTGCCCCACGGGCATCGACATCCCGACCTTCATCCGCAAGATCACGACGGACAACCTGACCGGGGCGGCCCGGACGATCCTCGAGGCCAACGTGCTCGGGGCGAGTTGTGCGCGGGTCTGCCCCACGCAGATGCTCTGCGAGGGCGCGTGCGTGATGCTCGACCTTGAAAAGGATCCGATCCAGATCGGTCGTCTGCAGCGACACGCCACCGACCACGTGGCCGCGGCCGGCATCGACGTCCTCCACGCTCCCACGGAGAAGAACGGCCGCGCGGTCGCCATCCTCGGCGCCGGCCCCGCCGGCCTCGGCTGTGCCGCCGAACTCGCCCGCCTCGGCTACGCCGTCACCGTCTACGACAAGAAGCCTGCCGGCGGCGGCCTCAACACCTACGGGATCGCCTACTACAAGATGCGGCCGGAAGTGAGCCTCGACGAGGTTCGGATGATCGAGCGGCTCGGCGTGACGTTCCGCTACGGTGTCGAGATCGGCCGCGACGTGCAGGCGTCCAACCTCGTGCGGGACCACGACGCCGTGTTCATCGGCGTCGGCCTCGGCGGCGCCAACCGACTCGGCATTCCGGGTGAGGATCTCCCCGAGGTGGTCGATGCACTCGACTTCATCGAATGGCTCCACACGCGCCCGCTCGAGGCGGTGCCCGTCGGCCGCCGAGTGGTGGTGCTCGGTTGCGGCAACACCGCGATCGACGCCGTCACCCAGGCGAAGCGGCTCGGCGCCGACGAGGCCACGATTGTCTACCGCCGCGGCGCAGCGGAGATGTCGGCCTATCCTTTCGAATATGACCTCGCCAAGACCGACGGTGCCACGTTTCTGTTCGACACGGTGCCACTCGAGGTGGTGGCGATGGAAGGTCACGTGGCTGGACTGAGGCTCGCGAAGACGGCCGTTCGCGACGGCCGCGTGTCGATCATTCCGGGCAGCGAGTGGACGATCGCCTGCGACATGGTGCTCAAGGCGGTCGGCCAGGAGAAGCAGGTGGGCCTGCTCGAACGGCTCTTTCCAGGACTGAAAATCGATGCCAAAGGCCGCGTCGTGCACGACCCAGCCACCATGCAGACCAGTCTGCCCACCGTGTTCGTCGGGGGCGACGCGGCCAGCGGAGGCCGCGAGGTGGTCAACGCCGTGGCCGAAGGCAAGAAGGCGGCCCGCGGCATCCACTCGCTGCTTGGCGGCACCGCCGCGAGCGGGCCGCTTCAGCCCTCGCGGCTCGGCATGACCGACGGGGCGATTGGATCCGGCTTCGACCATCCCATTCGCGTCCACGAACTGGAGGCGGCCCTGAAGCAGGGCTGATCGTTACCGCCATGGCCGACCTCTCGATCGACTTCGCCGGCATCAAGAGCCCGAATCCCTTTTGGGTGGCCAGCGGCCCGCCCTCCAACACGGCCCATCAGGCCCATCGCGCCTTCGAGGCGGGCTGGGGTGGTGTGGTCTGGAAGACGATTGGCGAGCCGATCGTGAACGTCTCCTCCCGCTACTCGGCGCTCACGCTCGGCGGCATGAAGATGGCCGGCTTCAACAACATCGAGCTGATCAGCGACCGCTCGCCCGAGACCAACTTCGACGAGATCGCCGAGGTCAAGAGGCGGTGGCCGAAGCACACCGTGATCGCCTCGCTGATGGTTGACACCCGCGAGCGGTGGCACGAGTTCGTGAAGCGGTCGGCCGACTGCGGCGCCGATGGCATCGAGCTCAACTTCGGCTGCCCGCACGGGATGTGCGAGCGGGGCATGGGGTCGGCCGTGGGGCAAAACCCCGAAGTGGCCGAGACGATCGTGGGCTGGGTGATGGAGGCGGCCACGATTCCCGTGATCGTGAAGCTCACGCCCAACATCACGAACGTCGTCTACGCCGCGCGGGCGGCGAAGCGGGCCGGGGCCGACGCCATCTCGCTGATCAACACGATCAACAGCATCACCAACGTCAATCTCGACACGCTCGTGCCTGAGCCGTTCGTGGCGGGCCGGAGTTCCCACGGCGGCTATTGCGGCCCGGCCGTGAAGCCGATCGCCCTCAACATGGTGCACGCCTGCGCCGCCGACCCGCAGGTGGGCCTGCCGATCTCCGGCATCGGCGGCATCGGCACCTGGCGGGATGCAGCTGAGTTCGTCGCACTCGGCTCCACGAGCCTGCAGGTCTGCACCGCGATCATGCACTACGGGTTCCGGATCGTGGAGGACATGAAGGACGGCCTCTCGGCCTACCTCGACTCCAAGGGCATGCGGTCGCTCGCCGACCTCCGCGGCAAAGCGGTGCCGCAGGTGGGCGACTGGCAGCAGCTCGACCTGCACTACAAGCGGGTGGCGCGGATCGACTACGACAAGTGCATCGGCTGCAATCTCTGCCACATCGCCTGCGAGGACGGGGCGCACCAGTGCATCGACCTCGTCGATTCCACGCCGTATGGCCTGGGCCCCGGCCGCGTGCCGGGCAAGCCGGTGCCGAAGGTCCGCGACGATGACTGCGTGGGCTGCAACCTCTGCTCGATCGTGTGCCCGGTCGATGGCTGCATCACGATGACGCCGGTGGACACGGGCCAGGCGGCGATGACGTGGCACGACTACCAGGCGGCTCTCGCCGCGGGCGCGATGCAGCCGATCCCGCCACACCCCTGATGAGGGTGGCCCTGCGAGATCGCCACGCAGCAGGCGGTGTGGGTATACTTCTGCCGTCGATTCTCGCCCCGATTCCTGCCTCGATGCCTCGCCCATCAGACCCACGGAGGACGCCATGCTTCGCGTCGCCCGCCGGACCAGCGGCTTTACGCTGGTCGAACTCCTCGTTGTGATCGCGATCATCGCCACGCTGATCGGCCTGCTGCTCCCCGCCGTGCAGTCGGTTCGCGAGGCGGCCCGCCGGACGCAGTGTGCCAACCAGATGAGGCAGGTGGGCCTCGCCATCGTGCAGGTGCACGATCAGAAGCGGGCGTATCCGCTGGGCCGCGACGCCCGCGATCAGTTCGGTCAGTCGTGGACCTTTCGCGTGCTGCCGATGCTGGAGCAGACGTCGATCTACAACGCGCTGGTGTCTGGCTCCGGCGTCGCGATGTGGGACGACCGTAACACCATCGCGATGCGGACCGCGGTGCCGTCCTTCTTCTGCCCGAGCCGAAGGGCCCCGGTGACCGACCGCAACTTCGACAACAACGACCAAGCACCTGTGAAGGTGGGTGTGGCTGCCGGCGGAGACTACGCCGCGAATGCCGGCACGTATTTCAACTACTTCTCGGGCACTGCGGCGCCTCTGGATCCGCGTCAGGCCGGCCCGATTCACACCTTCTCGAAGGTTCGCTCCTCCCAGGTGAGTGACGGGCTCTCCAAGACGTTCGCGGCTGGGGAGAAGCACATTCCCGCGATCGACCCATCCGTGGCTGGCAACATGGTGCACCGCGCCCAAGGCGACACCGCGTTCTTCGCCTCCGACAATCCCTACGTCTGCTTCCGCGATCCGGCGCGAGGGCTCGCCAGCGGTGCCGACGACACCAACCCCCGGAAGTTCGGCAGCCTGCATCCGGGTGTCACGCCGTTCGTGTTCCTCGACGGTCATGTGGAGTCGATCGAGAATGACATCGACCTGACGGTCCTGCGGTGGTACTGCTCGATCGGCGACGGCAACGACCCGACTGCCCCCGCGGACGGCACCGACGGCACCTGATCGGCTACACTGGGAGCCACGTCCCAGGAGCCATTGGCCATGTCGAAGTTGCTGCCCTGCCCGCTTTTCATCGGCGGCGAGTGGATCACCGTCTCGGGCGTGGCCACTACGCCCGTTCACAACCCGTCGGTCGGCGAGGTGATCGCCGAGACGCCGCTCTGCGGAGCCAACATTGTCGATCAGGCGGTGCAGGCCGCCGCGAAGGCGTTTCCCGCCTGGATGGAGACGCCTCCCGTCGAGCGGGCGCGGATTCTCTTTCGGCTCAAGGTGCTCCTCGAAGATCACTTCGACGAGCTCGCCCGTAGCGTGACCACCGAGCATGGCAAGACGCTCGCCGAGGCCCGTGGCGACGTCCGCAGGGGCCTGGAAAACATCGAGTACGCCTGCGGGGTTCCGAGCCTGCTGATGGGCGAGTCGGCCGAGAACGTCGCCCGCGGCATCGACTGCGATTCGATCCGCCAGCCGCTCGGCGTGGTGGCGGGCATCACGCCCTTTAACTTTCCCGCAATGGTCCCCCTCTGGATGTGGCCGATCGCGATCGCCTGTGGCAACACGTTCGTGCTCAAGCCGAGCGAGAAGGTGCCGCTGACCACGGTGCGCATCGCACAGCTTGCCCAGCAGGCCGGACTGCCGCCCGGCGTGCTCAACGTGGTGCACGGCGGCCGCGAGGCGGTCGATGCGATCCTCGTCCATCCGACCATCAAGGCGGTGTCGTTCGTGGGCTCCACGCCGGTCGCCCGCGAGATCCATCGGATCGGAACCGCCAGCGGCAAGCGGATTCAGGCCGCCGGCGGCGCGAAGAACTTCGTGCTGGTGATGCCCGATGCCGATGTAACCAACTCCTCGACCGGCATCCTCGAAGCCGCCTTCGGCTGCGCCGGCGAACGATGCATGGCCGGCTCGACGGCGATCGCGATCGGCAAAGCCGCCGACACCGTGCTTCCGCAGCTCGTGGACGTGGTCTCGAAGATCAAGGTCGGCCCCACCGACCGCGATGCCGAGGCCCAGATGGGCGCGGTGATCACCCGGCAGCACGCCGATCGCGTCTGCGAGTTGATCTCGCAGGCCGCGGGCCAGGGGGCGAAGCCGCTCACCGACGGTCGCACGACGAAGGTGGCTGCGGCCCCCCATGGCTTCTTCGTGGGCCCGACGGTCCTCGACCATGTCCGCCCGGAGATGGTGACGATGAAGGAAGAGGTCTTCGGCCCTGTGCTCAACGTCGTCCGCATGGACGACCTCGACGCGGCGATCGAACTGGCCAACTCGTCCCCCTATGGCAACGGAGCAGCGATCTTCACGCGGAGCGGCAAGGCGGCACGGGAGTTTCGGCATCGCGTGCAGGCCGGCATGGTGGGGATCAACATCGGCGTGCCCGCTCCGATGGCCTTCTTCCCTTTCAGCGGCTGGCACGCATCCTTCTTCGGCGACCTGCACCTCCAGGGCCGCGAGAGCGTGGCCTTCTTCACGCAGCAGAAGGTGACGACGACCCGCTGGTTCAGCTATGGCGAAGGGACGATCTGGGCCGATCGGTGAACCCGGAGACGACGCGATGGCTCTGCTGATCAAGAATGCCGACATCGTCAACGCCGATAGCCGCTCTACGGCCGACATCCTCTGCGAAGGGGAAACGATCTCGCGGATCGACCGTGGCATCGCGCCGCCTGCCGGCGCCGAGGTGATCGACGCCACTGGCAAGCACGTCTTCCCGGGCTTCATCGACCCGCACACGCACATCTACCTGCCCTTCATGGGCACGTTCTCAAAGGACGATTACGAGACGGGCACGAAGGCCGCCCTCGTTGGCGGCACGACCACCATCTTCGAAATGGTGTGCCCGTCGCGGAGCATGTCGCCTGCGGAGGGTTTCTCACTCTGGCGGCAGCAGGCGGTGAACAAGGCCTGCTGCGACTACAGCTTCCACATGGGTGTGACGCGGTTCGACGCCGATTCGGCCGCGCAGCTCCGCGAGATCGTCAGGGCTGGGGTGGGCAGCTTCAAGGTGTTTCTCGCGTACAAGGGAGCCTTCGGCGTGGACGACGCCGAGCTCTGGCAGACGCTTACGCTCGCGAAGGAACTCGGCGTGATCGTCACCGCCCACTGCGAGAACGAGACGCTGGTCGCCGAGCTCCAGAAGCAGCTTTTGGCCGCCGGCCGCACCGGGCCTGACGCCCACCACGACAGCCGGCCGCCGCGGGTCGAAGCGGAGGGCGTGCACCACCTGATGACCTTCGCCGAGCTCACCGGCGCCCGCGTCTACATCGTCCATCTCTCGTGCCGCGAGGCCCTCGAGGGGGCGATCGCCGCCCGGCTGCGGGGCGTGAACGTCTCGGTCGAGACGCTCATCCAGTACCTGGTGATCGACAAAACCTGGGCCGAGAAGCCGGGCTTCGAGGGGGCAAAGTATGTGATGTCGCCGCCGCTTCGCGACCGCGCCAACCAGGCGGTGCTCTGGAACGGCCTCGCCAGCGGCCTCGTGCAGACGGTCGGCACCGACCACGCCCCCTTCGATTTCCTCACCCAGAAGCCGATGGGCAAGGACGACTTCACCAAGATCCCCAATGGCATCCCAGCGATCGAGGATCGCATCAACCTGCTCTGGACGCACGGCGTGAAGGCCGGCCGCCTCTCCCTCCAGCAGTTCGTGGCGGTCGCCAGCACCAATGCGGCGAAGATCTTCGACCTCTGGCCGCGGAAGGGTGTAATCCAACCCGGCGCCGACGCCGACCTCGTGATCTACGACCCGGCCTATCGCGGCACGATTTCCGCGAAGACGCAGACGCAGGCGGTCGATTACAACGCCTTTGAGGGCTGGCCCATCGAGGGCCGGCCGGCGGTGGTCACCGTTCGCGGCGAGGTGGCCGTCCGCGACGGCCGCTTCTGCGGCACGGTGGGCCGGGGCAGGTTTCTGGAACGATCGCCACGTCAGTCCTAGCCAGTGGTCGGACATGAGAAGACAGCCCATTCGGAGCCGGCGGTGACATGCTCGAAGCCGGCGGCATGTGCGAGTTCGATGCCCCAACGGTACGGCGCTGCCCAGCGTCCGCACATGTCACCGGCTTCTGCGCGTGCCCCCGACCGACTCCGCCGAGACTGCCAACCCCGGGTGTGAGGCCATTGACTAGCGGACGCACGAACATGACGTTTTGGCGTCTGCCATTTGACCCAGGAGGGGCTGCCGGTGGCCTCGAGCGGGCTGTGGGAGCAAGCGAAGTCAGGATGGCGAAGCGCAGCGGACACGCAGTGAACGGAGGCCTGGAGGGCCGACGTGAACGTCAAGCGAGAGGACACCGGCAGCCCCGACTTGCTTCGGGTGGCACTGCGGCCAGGTAACACATGATCAACAGCAGCACCCCCGACCCGCGGCTCTGGAATGAAGACCTCGCGCCCGTTCCGGCCGAGAAGCGGACGTGGACGTGGTGGAACGTGGCCGCCCTCTGGATCGGGATGGCCGTCTGCATCACCACCTACACCCTCGCGGCGAGCCTGATCGAACAGGGGATGAACTGGTGGCAGGCCACGCTCACCATTCTCCTCGGCAACCTCATCGTGCTCGTGCCGATGACGCTCAACGCCCATCCAGGCACACGATACGGGATTCCATTTCCCGTCCTCCTGCGGGCGCCGTTCGGCACGCTCGGCTCCAATATTCCCGCGCTGATGCGCGGGCTCGTGGCCTGCGGCTGGTTCGGCATCCAGACCTGGGTGGGCGGCGCCGCCATCTATGCCACGGCCGCCGTGATCCTCGGGTTCGACCCTGCCGCCCGCCAGCCGTTGCCGGTGCTCGGGATCTCCGCGGGCGAGTTTCTCTGCTTCATGATCTTCTGGGCGGTGAACGTCTGGTTCATCATCCGCGGGATGGAGTCGATCAAGTGGATGGAGGCGGCCAGCGCGCCGTTTCTGCTGCTCGTGGGCCTGGCGCTCGTCGGCTGGGCTTGGAAGGCCGCCAATGGGTTCGGGCCGATCTTCGCGCAGCCCTCGAAGTTCGCGTCGGCGGCGGAGTTCTGGCCAGTGTTCGGCTCTGGCCTGACAGCCATGATCGGCTACTGGGCAACGCTGTCGCTCAACATTCCCGACTTCTCGCGGTTCGCCCGTTCGCAGCGGGATCAGATGATCGGTCAGGCGGTGGGCCTGCCCACCACGATGACCTTCTACTCGTTCATCGGGATCGTGGTCACGAGCGCCACGGTGGTGATCTTCGGCGAGGCGATCTGGGATCCCGTGCAGGTGATCGCCCGGTTCGGCAACCCCTGGCTCTCGGCCCTGGCGCTGATCACGCTCGTGGTGGCCACCCTCTCCACCAACATCGCGGCCAACGTGGTCTCCCCCGCCAACGACTTCGCGGCCCTCGCCCCCAGGCTCGTGAGCTTCCGCACCGGAGGGCTGATCACCGCTGCGATCGGCGTGCTGATGTTTCCCTGGAAGCTCTATCAGGATCCCAGCGGCTACATCTTCACCTGGCTGATCGGCTACAGCGCCCTGCTCGGGCCGATCGCCGGCATCATGATCGCCGACTATTTCCTCTGGCGGAGGTGCCGGCTGGTGGTGGGCGACCTCTACCGCTCCAGCGGCGAGTACCGGTACTGCGGCGGGTTCAGCCTCGTCGCCTTCGCCTGCCTGGCCCTCGCCGTCCTGCCCAATCTTCCGGGCTTCCTTGTCCGGATCGGTGCGGCGGGCGAATCGGCGTTTCCCGGTTGGCTTGTGGCCGGGTACCACTATGCATGGTTCACCGGCTTTGCTCTCGGGTTCGTGCTCTACTCCTTGCTCCGCCCGCTCTTTCCCCGCTCGTAGGAGGCCCACCATGGCCGTCGTCCACGCCACCCCGTCGCTTCCGCCGTGCAGTCACCGCCCGCGGCCCTACGCCGGTCCTTCGAAGCAGGAGGTGATCGGGCTGCGGAAGCAGTTCGTGAATCCGGCGATCTTCACCTACTACAAAGAGCCCCTGATGATCGTCGAGGGGCACATGCAATACCTCTACGACGAGACGGGGCGCCGCTACCTCGACGGCTTCGGGGGCATCGTGACGGTGAGCGTGGGCCACTGCCACCCGAAGATCGTGGCCGCCGTCAACCGCCAGAACGAGATCCTCCAGCACACCACGACGATCTACCTCAACCCCTGCATCGCCGAGTATGCCCGCGATCTCGCGGCGCGGATGCCCGGCGATCTCAAGGTCTGCTACTTCACCAACTCGGGCTCGGAGGCCAATGACCTCGCGATCCTGATGGCCCGGGCCTACACGGGCAACTTCGACATCCTCGCGCTCCGCAACTGCTACCACGGCGGCAGCATGCAGACGATGGGGCTGACCAGCCACCACACCTGGAAGTTCAACGTGCCGCACTCGTTCGGGGTGCACCACGCGATCTTCCCCGATCGCCTCCGCGGCCCGTACGGCTACGACGACCCCCAGGCCGGGCCGAAGTATGCGGCCGACCTCAAGAACCTGATCGAGTTCGGCACGCCGGGGAAAGTCGCCGCCTTCATCGCCGAGAGCATCCAGGGCGTCGGCGGTGCGGTCGTCTTTCCAGACGGCTACCTCAAGGCGGCCTACGAGCATGTCCGCACCGCCGGCGGTCTCTGCATCGCCGATGAGGTGCAGTCGGGCTTTGCCCGCACGGGCTCCCACTTCTGGGGCTTCGAGACGCAGGGCGTGATTCCCGACATCGTCACGATGGCGAAGGGCATCGGCAATGGAGCCGCGCTCGCCGCCGTGGTGACCACGCCTGCCATCGCCCAGGCGCTCACATCGCGGATCCACTTCAACACCTTCGGTGGCAATCCGATTTCCTGCACCCAGGGTCGTGCCGTGCTCCAGGTGATCGACGAGGATGGCATCCAGGCAAATGCCGCCACGATCGGGGAGAGGCTCAAGGCCGGCTTTCAGGATCTCGCACGTCGGCACGACGTGATCGGCGACGTTCGCGGCCTGGGGCTCATGCTGGGGGTGGAACTCGTCAAGGACCACGTCGGGAAGGCACCCGCGAAGGAGGAGTGCATGCGGGTGTTCGAACGGTGCCGGGAACTCGGTCTCCTGATCGGCAAGGGGGGGCTTCAGGGCAACGTCCTCCGGATCAAGCCACCGATGTGCCTGACCGCCGCCGACGCCGATTTCATGCTCGACGTCCTGGATTCCGCGTTCCGCGACATCTGACGGGTTTTCGCCCCCCGTTGCGTGTTGAGCCGTGTGATCTCCCTCGCAACCTGCCGGCCTGTCGGCCGTTGAAGAGCCCATGGCGGCAGTCTGCGGCGTTGCTATTCTTCTCGCAGGAGACTCGCACGAGAGGTGACTCATGGGATCCACGGTTGACAAGCGGCGAGCAGTGGCCGCCTTTGCGGCGGATCGGAACAAGCAGGGCGCGGGCGGGCGGTTTCTGAAACGATCAGCGCTGGCTCTCCTGCTGCTGTTCCTCATCGCGATGCCGACACTCTGGGCGTTTGGGTTTTTCTCCAGCCCTCCGGCCGTGGCGGAGATCAGGCAACTCGTCGATCAGCAGGTCGGCGAATACAACCGCATCGCCCGCGGTGAGGTGCCGTATGGAACGCCGAGTTCCAGCGTTATCTATGAAAAGATGCGGGACATGCCTCGGGAGCATCGCGAACAGATCGGTTCGCAGATGGGCCGGCTCTGGGAGGCCCGCGAACGTGCCGAGATGGCCTCCTACTTCGCGATGCCACCGGAGAAAAGGCAGGCGGAACTCGACCGCCGGATCAAGGCCGATGAGGATCGCCGCAAGGCCTGGCAGGCTGAGCGAGAGAAGCGGGATCAGCAGCGTGCGGCAAGCGGTCAGCAGGCCGGAGACGGTGGCGGCCGCGGAGGGGCATCTGGTGGCGGTGGTGGCGCACCCGGCGGAGGCGGCCCCGGACGTGGTGGCGGCACCGAGCAAAGCCGCAACGATTGGGCGAAGCGCCGCATCGACCGGTCGTCGCCCGAGCAACGTGCTCAGCAGGCAGAGTATCGCCGCGCCATGGAGGAAAGGCGAACGCAACTCGGGCTCCCGACGAGCGGACGTCGGGGCGGGTGATCTTTCGCGTTTTTCCACCTGAGAACTGAAAGCACGTTCGACATGGACACGTTCGAGATGGAGTGGACTCGACGTTCCGCCGTATGGACATGGTGCCTTCTGGCGGCGAGCTGCGGCTGGGCGGCTGGCTGCGGCGTGGCGGCCGTGGCCGCTGAACCGCTGCGGGTTGGGATGGAACTCTCGTATCCGCCCTTCGAGATGACCGATCCGCAGGGCAAGCCGGCGGGCGTGAGCGTGAAGCTTGCCGAGGCCCTTGGCACGCATCTTGGGCGGCGAGTCGTCATCGAAAACATCGCATTCGACGGGTTGATTCCAGCCCTCAAGGCCGGCCACGTCGATTGCGTGATTTCGTCGATGACGGCCACGCCCGAACGGGCGAAGTCGATCGCCTTCTCAGAGCCCTATCTCAAAACGGGCCTCGCCCTCCTGATCGCGGAGCGGTCGCCGGTGCAGTCGGCCGCCGATCTCGACGCACCGGGCCGGGTCGTGGCGGTGAAGCAGGGAACGACCGGCCAGCAGTGGGCCGCCGCTTCGCTGAAGCAGGCCCGCGTGCTCGTGCTCGACACGGAAGCGACCGCCGTTCTGGAGGTGCTGCAGGGCCGGGCCGACGCCTTCATCTATGACTCGATGTCGGTCTACACCAACCATAAGAAGCATCTCGGGAAGACGCGAGCGGCGCTCGCGCCGTTCCGCGAGGAGTCGTGGGCGGTTGGCCTCCGTCAGGGAAACGACCAACTCCGTCGGCAGGTAAACGAGTTCCTGGAGACGTTCCGTGCCGACGGCGGCTTCGAGAAACTCGGTGACGAGTTCCTGGCGGAGCAGAAGGCGTATTTTAAGGAACACGCCATCCCGTTCTACTTCTGATACGGGCCGATTCGCGCCGGGCCTGGCTCGCTGCGAACGACTTTGGTCCTCGCGTCGCCCCACGCCTCACGGCGTTGGGAGGGATCTGGGCTCTGT
>JBBAVQ010000013.1:21476-23672 GCA_040397625.1 Pirellulales bacterium
GTTCGCGGCGGGCTACACTTTGGGCATGCCCCGTTGGCTCGCCCACCTGATCGTGCTTGCCCTGCTCGCCGTCGCCTGCGGCTGGGCGTTCGCCAGCCTCGACATGACCTGGAACTGGGGCATCGTCTGGGAATACCGCCAGGCCTTCTGGAAGGGCTGGTGGATGACGCTGGGCCTGGCTCTGGCCGCCCTTCTTGCCAGCAGCCTGATCGGTCTGGCCGCCGCGGTCATGCTCCGGTCGCGGTTCGCGATCCTGGAGGCTTTCGCGCGGGTCTACGTGGAGCTGATCCGCGGCACGCCCCTCCTCGTGCAACTGCTCGTCGGCTGGTACGTGGTCGCGGCGGCGCTGCACGTGGGCACGGAGTATCGCGCGGCCGTCGGAGTGCTCGTGCTCGCGCTGTTCAGCGGGGCCTACACGGCCGAGATCTTCCGCGGCGGCCTCGATGCGATCCCCAGGGCCCAGGTCGACAGCGCCCGGGCCATCGGGCTCACCAGGTGGCAGGCATTTCGGCTCGTCATCCTCCCGCAGGCGGTGCGGATCGTGCTCCCCGCGGTGGCCGGCCAGCTCGTGTCGCTGATCAAAGACTCTTCGCTGCTCTCCGTGCTCTCCATCGGGGAGTTCACGTTCGCCGCCCGCAACGTCAACTCCGCCACCTACTCCACGCTCGAGAGCTACCTGCCGCTCGCCGCCGGCTATCTCGCCCTCACGCTTCCCCTTTCGGCCCTCTCCCGCTGGCTGGAACGACGGTTCCGCTACGAGGCCGCATGAACCTCGCGATCCACGATCTCGTGCAGCGGTTCGCCGACCCGCGTTCGGGCGCGCAGGCAACCGTGCTCGACGGGCTCGAACTCGTGACGGGCGACATCCAGGCGCTGGTCCTCGTCGGCCCTTCAGGAGGTGGCAAGTCCACCCTCCTGCGGATCCTCGCCGGACTCGACGTGCCCGCCGCGGGCACCGTCGTCTTCGACGGCTCACCGCTGCCGCGGGACGAGCAGGCCCTGATCGGTTATCGCCGCACGGTCGGCACGGTCTTTCAGGCATACAACCTGTTTCCCCACCTCACCGCGATGCAAAACCTCCTTCTGCCGCTGGTGCACGTGCATGGCCTCACCGACGCCGAGGCTCGGGAGCGGGTGCGGGAACCGCTCGAGCGATTCGGCCTCGCGGCCCACGCCCACAAGCGGCCGGCCGAACTCTCCGGCGGGCAGAAGCAACGGGTTGCGATCCTGCGGGCGCTCGTCGTCAGGCCGCGGCGGCTGTTTCTCGACGAGCCCACCTCCGCCCTCGATCCGGAGATGACGGGGGAGGTGCTCGACATGATTGGTGAGCTGAAGACGGCGGGGACCCAGTTCGTCCTCGTCACCCACGAGATGGGCTTTGCCCGCCGCGTCGCCGATGAGATCGCCTTCATCGCCGACGGTGAGTGTCCGGCCCTGGCCCCGCCGGCGAAGTTCTTCACGGTCTGCCACGAGCCCCGGGTCGTGGCCTTTCTCGAGCGAGTCCAGCGCGGATGAACGTCTGCCCCCCAGGCCCCGACGACGCCCCCTGCTCCGCGCTGCTCGGCGCCCTCGTCGCCGACGCGGTGGCGATGCCGGTGCACTGGTACTACGACCAGCGGGCTCTCGACCGCGACTACGGCCCCATCGAGGGCTACCGCGCTCCGCAGAGCCCGCACCCCGACAGCATCCTCTGGCGGTCGCAGTGGGCACCGCCGTCGGCGAAGTTCGACATCCTCCGGGAGCAGGCGGCGCACTGGGGGAAGCGGGGCGTTCACTACCACCAGTTTCTCGCCGCCGGCGACAACACGCTCAACTTCCGGCTCGCGGTCGAGCTCTTCGAGTTCATCCGCCGGCATCGCGACTACGACCCCGAGCGGTGGCTCGACCGCTACGTGGCCGTGATGCTCGAGCCGGGCTGGCACCGCGACACGTACGTCGAGGAGTATCACCGACACTTCTTCACGAACCTGGGCGCAGGCCGCAAGCCGATCAGCTGCGGCGTCCGCGACGTCCACATCGGCGGCCTTGTGCCGGTGCCCGCCCTGGTCGCCGCCCTCGGCCCTCGCCATCCCGATCTCCGCCGGATCGTGCGGGTGCATGTGGGGCTCACCCACAAGGACGACGAGGTGCTCGCCGCCGCGGATGCGTTCGTACGGATTCTCGTGGACGCCATTCCGAGGCCGGAGGCCGGCCCGA
>JBBAVQ010000014.1:0-12025 GCA_040397625.1 Pirellulales bacterium
CTCACCATCGGCGCCTATCGCGGCAACGGCACGGTTGCGTATCAGTCGGGCGTGAGCGGGGGCAGTCTCGTGCTCCGCGGCACGGCCGGAGGCAGCAGTCGCATCGACAATGTTTACGTCGGCTACAAGGCGGGCGGAGATAACTTCGGCAATGGGGTGTTCGATACGTCGGCCGGATCGATCGATGCCCGGACGACGAACTTCGCCGTCGGAACCTACATCGCCAATGCGAGCAATTCCCAGACGGGCACCTTCACCATGGCCTCCGGCACCGTCGATACCACGACGCTCTCGCTTGGCGTGGTTACTGTTCAGTCGGGTTCCATGGGCACGCCAACGATCAGCAGCGTGTTCAACCAGAACGGCGGCCTCGTCAAGGCGTCAACCGTCGTGTTTGGCTCGAACGGCGCCACCCTCGGCACCAACTCGCCCACGTTCGCCTCGACTTACAACCTGTCCAGCGGCACGCTGGCCGCGGCGTCGATCGGCGTCGGCTCCGGCACCTTCAACACGGCCTCGAATCGACGGATCGTCTGGACCGGCGGCGTGATTCAAAACTATGACTCCCTCACCGACCTCTCCATCACGGGCACGACCGGTTCGGGTGGGTCGCTGACGCTGGCGCTCTCCGGGGCCGGGCCGCAGACCTTCGCCCCCTTGGCCGGCCGTCTGATCACCGTCGGCAGCAACACGGTGATCTCGGGGACCGGGGGATTCATCGTGGACGGTCCGGGCACCGTCGTGCTCACGGGATCGGCGACCTATTCGGGGGCCACCGCCGTCAACAGCGGTTCGCTGCTCATCGAAACGTTCCTGCCGAACACCTCGGGCGTGACGGTGGCGGCCGGTGCGACGCTCGGCGGTTCGGGCTCGATCTCCGGGCCGGTGTCGATGGCGGGTTCCGTCGTTCCGGGCGCGAGCGGAGGCTTTGGCACGTTGTCATTTCCTTCGCTCAGTCTCTCGGGCTCGAGCGCTACGCTGCTGGGGATCGGCGGCACCAACCGCGGCACGTCCTACGACGCGATCGACGTGACCCAGGCTTCGGCCCTGACATACGGCGGCGGCTTGTCGCTGTCGTTCGAGGACGTGTTTGCCGACAACACCTCGTTCGGCCTGTTCGGCATCAACGGAACGCCGTCCGGTTCGTACGCGAGTGTCACGGCGAGCGGCTCGTACGGCCTTCTCACCTTCAGCAATGCGGGCGGTGTGTGGACCGCCAGCGCCGGCAACGGTCAGACGCTCACGTTCACGGAATCGACCGGCACGCTCTCGATCATTCCCGAGCCGACGCTGGTTCTGAGCGGAGTGATGACGGCCGGCCTGGCCGGTCTCCTCATCGCCCGTCGGCGGACGAGCGTTTG
This sequence comes from Pirellulales bacterium, assembly GCA_040397625.1. Lineage (GTDB taxonomy): Bacteria > Planctomycetota > Planctomycetia > Pirellulales > UBA1268 > QWPN01. The sequence continues at coordinate 1,362 of JBBAVQ010000014.1, forward strand.
AGCCGGCCTGATCTCCTTCAGTCTGCGAGAGGAATCGTCATGTACCGCCACCGGTCTGCCTTCACGCTGGTCGAACTCCTCGTGGTGATCGCGATCATCGCCACGCTGATCGGCCTGCTCCTGCCCGCCGTTCAGACGGCCCGCGAGGCGGCCCGCCGATCGGCCTGCAGCAACAACCTCAAGCAGGTGGGCATGGCGATGCACATCCACCACGATGCGCGGAAGGCATTTCCGGCCGGATTCTCGCACTTCTGGACGAGCGGTGCCGTGTGGGGCTGGGGCACGTTTCTGCTGCCCTACATGGAGCAGTCGTCGCTGTATTCGCAGCTCAATCCCGCCAACCGCAAGCTCTCGGCGGTCTTCGTGGCGTCCGCCTCGGCGGCCGACAAGGCGGCCCTGCAGGCCGCGATCCCCACCTACCGCTGCGCGTCGGACGACGCCCCGAACCCCAACACACTCTACAAGTTCGGCAGCGGCACCTTCGACGTCGCCACGTCCAACTACGTGGGCAGCTGCGGTGAGCTTGGCTGGGCCAACCGCAACAACGACGATCCCACCCTCGTGCCCAACTACGGTCCGAAGTATTCCCACGACCCGGGTGGCATGCTCTTCGGCGTGGCCGACAAGTCTGCCACGGCCACCGGCGCGATCCCGAACTCGGGGCCGGGCCGCGGGCCGCTCGGCCTGCGGATCAAAGACGTGACCGACGGCACCTCCAAGACCTGGTGCATCGGCGAGCGGAGCAAGGTCAACTACGCCGCCGTCTGGGTCGGGGCAGGCAACGCGGCCGGCTATTCGGCGAACGAGACCGCGCGGATCATCGGCCGGATCAACACCAACGGGTTTTTCATCAACCTCAACTTTCTGTTGGCCAACTCCCCCCCGACGACCAGCGACATCGACAACAACGGCAAGATCTTCTCGAGCATGCATCCCGGCGGGGTCAACATGATGCTCGTGGACGGCTCGGTGCGCTGGGCGGAGGAAAACGTCGATCCCGTCATCCATCTCGGCATGGCGCACCGCAACGAGGGCACGGTCACGGGCGATACCCGATGAGCCAGTCGCCGGTCCCATTGCCTGCCCTGTCGCGGGCGTTTTTCGGGATGGTGGCTATGGCCCTCCTCGCCGTCACGGGCTGTGGGGGCCGTGGATTTGCCGAGGTCAGGGGCACGGTGCTCGTGGACGGTAAGCCGTTGCAGGGGGCGTTCGTCACGTTCGTACCGGAGGGGCCAGACGCCGTTCGAGGCGTGGGTTCCACCAATGCGGAAGGCCGCTACCGCGTGATCCGGCCGGGTAGCAAGGTCGGGGCGATGATCGGAAAGAACCGCGTGAGCGTGACGGGGGGCGACGCCGGCCGGTCGCTGCCGCCAAAGTACAACACTGAGTCAACGCTGACGTACGAGGTCACACGCGGCCCCAACGTGTTCGATATCGACATCAAGACGAAGTAAGCGGCCACCGTGTCGGCCGACTGATCACGTCCTTCGGCCGGCGAAACGGACACGCCGACACGATCGGGCGACGACGGCAATCAGACCTGCCGTGAGCGGCCATCCGCTCCCCGGTTCGGGTACCGCGGCGACGGGCCCCGCCGCCAGTCCTCCAGGCACGTAGCCGCCCGCGTCAAACAGGCCGGTACCAAGCGAGTCGGCGACATCGAGCACATCCACCATGCCGTCGTAGTTGAAGTCGCCCGCGGCCCAGATCGCCGCCACACCGCTATCGAAGCGGCCGGAGGAGAGGACGTCGGCCGCGTCGAGGATGTCGATCATGCCGTCCACGTTCGTGTCACCCGGCGAGGCAAACGCGACGCGGAACGATCCGTCGCCCGCCGCGATCCAGCCGAGGCCCCGGATTTGCCCATTCTTGATCGCTGCGGTGGCGGTCCGCGACACGAATCCGGCCGTTCCATCCCAGTCGCCGCTTCCGCGGCCAGCGGCGAGGTCCGCCACGAGCGCCCCTTGGGCGATGCCACCGGCACCGATCGTGACCGTCCCCGGCCCCACGTCAACGCGGCCGCCGCCGTCAGCGATCGATAGTCCGGCGACACGGAGTTCGTAAAGCGGGTCGTCGGGCAGGATCACGCCGGCACCCGCCGACACCGACAGCACCGCCTGCGGCACAGCGGCGGATCCCGACACTGCGAGTTGCCCCGCCGAAACGATCGCGGTGCCCGTGATGGCCAGCGACCTCGTTACCGCCAGCGTGCCCGACCCGGTCTTCACGATCCCTGACGAGCCGGAGAGCGTGGCCGCGATCGTGCTGGTGACGCCGGCCGCGACGTCGATGGCTGGACGCGATCCGCCCGAGGCGACCGCGATCGTGCCGCCGGTGAGGAGGTATCCGGAAGACTGGAATGCCAGCCCCGCCGCACCGACCTGCCCCGACACCGTGACCGTGCCGGCCGACCCGCTGAACACGGCTTGCGACGTCGTGACTGGCACCATTCGCCCGGTGCCATTCACCCACCGCATGCCGACGGTGCTCCACGTGCCGCTGCCGCCGATCGCCGTGCCAGAGGCAGCGGCCGACCACGACACCTGATCCGGAGCCCTGTAGAGGCTGTCGAGCCGCGATTGCACCTCGGCGGCCGTGAGGGTACGGCCGAAAAGCGACACCTCGTCGATCGATCCGGACCACGCCTCCTGGGCGGTTCCCGAGGCGAAGTAGCCTCCGATCGCCATCTGTGCGGCCGTCAGCGGCTTCCCGCTGGCGACCTGCGAGGTGACCGCCCGCGTGACCGATGTCTGGCTCAGTGTCAGGTCGGCGACATAGCTGTTGATGGTGGTCTGCGAACCCGACACAGTGAAGGTATTGGCCACGTAGTACCAGTGCCCTGGCACAAACGTCGAAACGGTCTGCCCCACGTTGTCGGCCTGACTGATGCTATCGCCGATGATCGTGGTCAGGGAGTCCGACGACGCTCCCTCCTGGCCGACGATGAAGTAGCCGCGGTTGTTGGTGGCCTGACCGCCCGCCATCACGGCGTAGCCGATCGCCCCACCTGCCTCGACCAGTTCCGGCCGCACGAGGGCCTCGACGGTGAACGCCGTGGGCAGGGCGATGCTGCCCGTGGTTGCCAGCAACGCGCCGCCCGCCGTGGACGAAGTGCGGCCGATCCGCTGCGGCGACATGGCCGTGGTCGTCTCGTCGAGTCCCATGCCATAGCCGATCCTCGCCGTGCTCCCCTCGCTGCCGTAGGCCACGGCCTGCAGCGTCGCGTTGGCCCCAGTGCCGGTGTTCTGCAGGCGATCGCCCGCACTGGCTCCCTCGAAACTCCACTGGTAGGCGAGCGGCGCAGCCGCCCTGGCGCCGTCCCGCAGCTGGAAGGCGAACGTGCGTGCGGCGGGTTCGTCGAGCGTGCGGCTCACCGTCGCACCTCCCTGATCGCTGCCTGAGAGCCGCATCGTGATCCGAGTGAACTCCCCCGGCCCTTCTACCGTCGTCCGCGCAAGATCGGCGTGGATCGTGGTCGCGAGGCCGTACGGGTTCGACACCGAGAGCTTCGTCGCGGCCCCCGCCTCGTCGAGCATCACGAGCGACGGCTCCCGGACCGTGAGCGTGGTGCCGCTGCCGGTGGCCAGCGTCCCCGATGCATAGAAGGCGGCCTGCGTCAGCGCCATGGCGTCGTGCCGCGCCGCCTGGAGGGTGCGGGTGTTCGAGAGGATCCGCACGGTCGGCGCGGCGGCGTAGGCGGTGACCGCCGAGCCATTGGCCCCGGGGAGCACCACGTAGGAGTAGCTTCCGCTGGACGCGGCGACGCCGTGGTTCACCTGGATGCTGAACACGCTCCCCGTCACGAGCGTGCTCGACTGCACCGAGTTGAGCCCCGACCACGAACCGCTCTGGACCGCGGCCCGCAGCGTCACGCTCTGCGGCGTCGGAAACACGTATCCCACGCCGTCATGGAGCACCCACGAGAGGTCGCTTCGCGCCGTGGTGCCGCTCGACAGGATGCCAAGCGACCCGGAGTTCGTCCCCCACGTTGCCGTGCCCTTCTGGAACGTCTGGTTGATCGTGGTGATCACCTCGGACGTGGCTGCAGGCGCGTCGACGCCGGAGCCCATCGCCACCTCGACGTCGTCGAAGAAGAACCAGGCCTTGCGGGCCTTCACGTTCCGCTGCGCGTAGTCGAGCGCGGTGGCCCCGTTGCGGCCATCCGACACGCCCCCCGCGAATCCCGTGGAGCCCGACACGCCCCAGTCGACCGGCGGCTTGAGCGAATACGCCGCCTGCTCGGTGGTCGTGCCGGGAAGCCGACGCCAGTCCCAGATCGGCTGGATGTCGGTGTATTCGTTGCCCCGCTGCTGGATCAGGTTGACGCCGTCGGCGAGGTGGAAGTTCTGGAGCCCCTCGCCGTTGCCCGATTCCGGTTCGAGCGTTCGCGTGGAGGAAACCTTCACCGTCGCCGAGAATCCGGGCCGCTGGTGCGAGGTGAAGTCGGAGTTCCAGAAGTGGCGGTGGCCGACGAGCGCCAGCGCCGCCGTCGCCGTTCCTGACGTCTTGGCGGCGCTGAGCCGGTCGCGCATCGCGGTGAGTTCCGCCGCGCGGTACGGAGTGAGCGATTTGACCCCGTCGATCACGCCAATGATGCCGCTGCCGAGGTTCTTGCTGTTCGTCCTCGTGATCGCCCGGCCCTGCGCCGTGGCATCGAAGGTCGTGCCGCGGAGCATCCACTGCTGGCCGTCGAGCAGGTAATCGACCACCACCGAACTGCCGGCAGCCGGCAGCGCGAACGACGTGCCCGCGCCGTAAGAGCTGATGTCCACCGCCACGGATGCGAACGTGAGGCCGTAGGCCCCGCTCTGGAGTTGGGGGCCATGCTGATGGAAACTGCAATCGGGCTGGATGCCCTCGTCGGTCGTCTTTACGAGCGTGTCGCCGATCGCCAGGAAGGCCTCGCTCGTCAGCGGCGCATCGCGGGTGATCGCCCCGCGGAGGATCGTCGCATAGGCCCGATCCATCCGGTTCGTGCCGGTGTTCGTGCCGGCGTTCGTGCTCCGCGGGATGTACGCCCGCGCCACGATCGCGGTGCCGCTCGTGATCTGGGTCGTCGTGAGCTGTGACTGCACCAACAGGATCGTCTCACCAAGCAGCTGCGGCGTGTTGATCTCGTTGTACCACCAGTTGGTGCTCTTGGGATTCAGCGACACGAAGGCGTCGTAGCCCTTCACGATGCCCGCGAGAAGCGTCGCCGATCCGTAGAGCGCGTGCGCGGGGTTCGCGTAGGCTTCGGACATGCTCAGCAGCCGCGAGAGGTGGGTCTGTTGCGACCAGCCGGTCTGGCTGGTGTCGGTATAGCTGACATCATTCCAGCGGCCGTTGGTGCCGAGCGTCGTGAGGTAGCCGTTGACCGTGGACGTGCTCGGGGCGGCTGACCAGAGGTCGGTCCTGATTCGCGTCGCCACGGTATCGAGATCGTCACCGCGCACGGTCGTCGCCGCGGCGACCGCCAGCATGAGGCACGATAGAGGAAGGAGGCGACGCATAGCCTGGTAGGGGCCGGCTCGAGGCCGGGCAGGGCTCCTTGGCCTGACTGTAAGACGCAGGATCCGGCCCTTTTGTTCAGAAACTGGTGGGGCTGGCGACGTTCGGCCGAACGAGCAACGCGGGACCAAGTCCCGTGGGCGAGGCATGGTGCAGGTCTGACTCGGAGAACCCGACGGGCGGATCAACCCCGTCCCACACCTTCGTCTTATGGTACCACCCGCGTCATCGCCCAGTACGGCACCTGTTGCGATCCTGCGGCCGCCCGCTTTCGGGGGCTTTCCGGGTTTGGGCAACGACGCCGCACCCCATAAACGTGCGACATCAGGTCCAAAAAACCGGGCATATCATTGATTTTGAAGGAAAGCGTCGAGGCAACAGGGAAACCTCTGCGGGTGCCATGGCGTATCGATCAGGACGGATTCGCGGCAGGCCATCCCCGATCCGAGCTCTGAAGAAGATCCATCTTGCAGCGACCCGGCAGTTCAGCACCCCATGCCCCGTACCCGCCACACCCGCCGTCGCCGAGGAGCCACGTTCCGCGTGACGGGCCCACGGCTGGGCCGGACGGGCCCACGGCTGGGCCGCTTCGAGCCGCTCGAGCCGCGGCAGATGCTCGACGGCGAGGGCCTGACGGCGCAGTACTACGATGCCGCCGATCTGACGACGCTGAAGGCCACGCGGGTGGACGCCACGGTGAGCTTCGACTGGGGCACGACGAGCCCCGTGACGGGCGTGGCCAACACCACCTACTCCGTCCGCTGGTCGGGAGCGATCGTTCCGCAGTTCTCCGAGATGCACACGTTCAGGGTGACAGCCGACGACGGTGTGAGACTCTGGGTGGACAACGAGCTGATCGTCACCAACTGGGTCACTCAAGACGTCAAGGCCGTCACGGGCCAGATCCCCCTCCGCGCCGGCGTGGCCACGCCGATCACCCTGGAGTATTTCCAGAGCACGGGCACGGCGAGCGTGAAGCTGGAGTGGTCGAGCCCGAGCCTGCCGCTCCAGGTGATCCCGCAGTCACGGCTCAACGCCACGGCTGCGGCTGACAATCGCGGCACGGCCCTCCAGGAAACCTGGACGGGCGTCGCGGGCGGCAAGGTGACCGACCTCACCGGGAGCACGGCCTACGCCGGGGCTCCGACCCACCGGCAGATGATCACGAGCCTGCAGTCGTTGCAGCAGGACGTTGGCGACTCCAACGGCTCTCGCGTCCGCGGCTTTATCGTCCCCTCCGTGTCGGGCACGCACGTCTTCTCCGTCGCCGGCAACGACGACGTGCAGCTATCGCTCTCGACCGACGCCACGCCCGCCAACGCCACGCGGATCGCCTATACGTCGGCCGTGACCGCCCCCTACGCCTGGACCGCGACCGCCACACAGACCTCGGCGGCCATCTCGCTCGTCCAGGGCCAGCGCTACTACTTTGAGGTGCTCCACAAGGAGAACTCGGGCTACAACCACTGGGCCGTTGGCTGGACGACCCCGCTCTCGTCCACGGTGACCGTCATCGGCGCCGGCACCATCGAGCCCTGGGGGGCTGCGACTGCGCTGCCCGCCAGTGGCATCCTCAACGGCATGTCCACGGGCCGTAACCGGATCCTCACGAGCCCCGAGATGCTCGCCCGGGCCAAGGCACTCGTGGCCCAGGGCGGCACGTTCAAGACCTGGTACGACTCGATCGTCGCCCGGGCCGACCTCTACCTCACCGACGACCTGCCCGCCACGTCAGCGCCTTCAAGCGCCAGCGGAGGTACGCAGCCTGTGCTCGCGGGTCTCGAAGACAACCTCAGCTTCCTGGCCGGTGCCTACACGCTCCGGACGGCCGTCGAGGGCAACGAGACGAACACGCAGAAATACTTCGACAAGGCCAAGGCGATCATCCAGAACGTGATCCAGTGGAGCACGTGGGACACGGGCAGCCAGTTCCTCGGCGCGGCGATGGTTTCGCAGGGGATCTCCGTCTGCTACGACTGGATGTACGACAAGTTCACCGCGGCCGAGCGGAAGCAGATCGCCGACCGGGTCTACGCGCTCGCCATCAAGCCCACGATCGACACCTGCACGGCGAAAAACTACTGGACGCAGTGGTACGGCAACTGGGCGTTCGTCTGCATCGGGGGTGTGGGCAGTGCGGCGCTGGCCTTCGCGCCCGAGTACTACAAGGCCGAGACGGAGACGCTGCTCGCCAAGGGCTGGCCGGTACTCCAATCGTCGATGCAGCACTTCGCCGGCGAGAACGGCGGCTGGCACGAGGGCCCTGGCTACATGGGCTACGGGGGCCTCTACCTGATTCGGCTGATGGCCAACCTGCAAAACGCCGTCGGCACCGACTACGCCCTCTCGCTGGAAAAGGGATTCCAGCAGGTGCCAAACTTCCTCGTCGGCATCTCGACGACCGTGACGGGCAACGGTAACAACGGCACGTATCCCTACGGGAACGGCGACTGGTCGCAGAACGGCGACCCGTGGTTCAACTGGCTCGCCGCCCGCTTCAACCGCGGCGACGTGGCCAAGCTCACGCGGGACCGGGCCGACTCGACGACGACCACCACCGTGGTCACCGGCGGCGTGACGAGTGGCAACAAGACGGTCTACTCGTTCCGAACTCCGTGGTCACTGCTCTGGTACGACGAGCGGGGCGACACCACCAGCGGCAAAGTGGTGTCGCCGGGCGCCGAGGCCGCCCGCACCGACACCTCGTTCTTCGGCGATCCCCGGTTGCTCCAGTGGGGCACCTCGGGCCAGCAGAACTACTCCGAGCACGTCGCCGTGTGGCGCGACTCGTGGTCGAACACCTCCAGCGCCGTGATGTTCAAGGGGGGCTACAAGGGCGTGGACGGCCACGAGAATCTCGACGGCGGCTCCTTCCTGTTCGACGCCCTCGGCCAGCGCTGGGCGACCGACCTCGGCCGCGACTCCTACTCGCTCGCGCAGGTCGGCGGCACCAACTACGGCGCCTACCGCAAGCGGGCGGAGGGGCAGAACACCCTCGTCATCAATCCCACCGCCAACGACTATCTCTCGTCGAGCGACGCCAACGAGCGGGCCCTCAACGCCGACCAGGTCTACAAGGATGCCACCGGCAAGCCCGCCTACGCGGAGGTAGTCAAGAGCCTCTCGACCGATCTCCAGTCGATCGGGATCGTGGATCTCACGAATCTCTACTCGAAGATGCGGGTCTCGACGGTGCAACGGGGGTTCGTGCTCGACCGCACCGACGGCTCCCTGCTCGTGCAGGATGAGATCACGGCGGCGACGGCCCCGGAAGTCTGCTGGTTCATGCATCTGCCCGTCGCGTACGCCAACCGGGCGTCGCAGATCGCGATCAGCAGCGACGGCAAGACGGCCACCATCACGATCGGCTCGAACCGCCTGCAGTGCCGGATCCTCGCCGGCACGGGAGCCACCTTCACCGTTTCCGAGGCGGTGTCGCTGCCAAGTTCACCCAGTGTGTCGGGCCAGACGAGCAACAGCGGCTTCTGCAAGCTCACCGTCCGCTACACCGGCACCGCCAGCGAGCGGCTTGCCGTCTGGATGGTGCCGCTGAAGTCGGGCCAGTCGGCCCCGACCACGCCCCCCGCGGTGACGGCCCTGGCCGCGTGGGCACCCAAGGCCAGCCGTCAGGCCTGGGCCGGCGACCTCGACGGCTACGCCTCGACGTCGATCGCCGACGCCTCGTCCTCGTCGTCCACCTGGTCGAGCCAGATCACCAGGGCCACGGGCCTGTCGATGAAGGCCCTCGACTCGGCCACAGCCAGCCGCGTCACGCCTGTCACCCTGTCGCTGCCGCTCACCAGCGGGGAATCGGTGAGCTGGGCCAGGCTCGTGGCGGGCCTCAAGTCCACCGGCTCGACCACCAGCACCGATCTTCTGTACCTCGATTCCACGACCGGCCAGACCTATTCCTCCCTTGGCTGGAGCTCGATCGACGCCAACGCCACCTCGCGGGAGCTCACGCTTTCCGCCGCCCAGCTCGCCTCGCTGCAGGATGGCACGCTCAACCTCGCCTTCTCGCCGAACACCACCGTTGACTGGGTGCAACTGCAGTACGCCACGGCCGGCGGCCTGCAGGACGACACGATCAGCGTCGCGGCCGGCGTCACGCAGACCGATGTCACGGCCCGTGCGGGCTCGACACGACTCGTGAAGCGAGGCACGGGCACGCTCGTGCTCACGGCGGCGAGCACCGCCACGGGCGGCACGATCGTGGAGGAAGGCACCGTGATCGTGCGGCATGCAGCGGCGCTGGGAACCGGCGGCGTCGATGTTCGCGGCAGCGCCACGCTCGTCTTCGACATCGGTACCGACTCAGCCGACCTGGCGTCGCTGGCGCTCGCCCCGACGGGCACGGTAGACATCGGCAGGGGGCGGTTCACGATAGGAAACGGTGCCGCCTCGATCGCCGCCATCCGCCAGTGGCTCGCAGCAGGCCGCAGCGGCGGCACCTGGGCGGGCTCGAGCGGCATCACGTCGTCCGCCGCTGCCGCCGCGATCTCCGCCGGCAAGGTCCGTTCGGTGGGCTGGCTCGACAACGGCGACGGCTCGGCCGCGGTAGCCTTTGCGGCACCGGGTGACACCAACCTCGACTTCACGATCGACATGCTCGACTCGGCCAACTTCGTCACCAACGGCATGTTCGACACCGGCGGGACTGCGAGCTGGGCCGATGGCGACTTTACCAACGACGGGGTGGTCGACATCCTCGATCTCTCGGAGTTCATCTCCAGCGGACTTGTGGACGCCGGCCCCTACCTCGTGGAGGTGAGCGTCGCGGTGGGTTACAAACAGTCCAACGGCTGGAGCAGCGGATTCAACGGCGATGTCACGATCACGAACCAGGGGACCGAGGCCATCTCGGGCTGGACGCTGGAGTTCGACCTCGACGCCACGATCACGAGCGTGTGGAACGCGACGATCGTGAGCCAGTCGGGCGGGCACTATGTGATCCAGCCGGCGTCGTGGAACGCGACCATCGCCGCCGGCGCCTCCATCAGCTTCGGGCTGCAGGCCAACGGCCCGTCGGGCACCGCGCCACGGAACAAGAAGTTCAACGGCATCGCGGTGTGACCCCGCGCACGCACCGGTGGCGGCCGGAAGCGTAACGCCGGCAGGCGCACGGCTCAATCGACGCCGCATTTCACGCCGAAGCAGCCCCCATCGCTCATGCG
>JBBAVQ010000014.1:12125-23289 GCA_040397625.1 Pirellulales bacterium
CGGTGTCGTTGCTCGGTCGTGCGTTTCGGTGTGCGGTGCTGCTGGCCGTGGGCATGAGCCCGCTGGTCGCGACGGCCCAGTCAACCTGGCTGACGACGTCGGGCAGCACCCTCTGGACCACCGGCACCGCGTGGAGTGACGGCATCATCCCCAGCGCGATCGATGCCGTCACCGTATTTCCCGCCGCGGGCCCGACGATTCTCCTCGACAACACGACGGTCACCGTCGGCACGATCAACCAGACCACGGCCTCGGGCAACGTCGTGCTCGGCTCGACCGGCACGGCCGGGTCTAGCACCGACTGGATCGAACTGTCGGTCTCTACTGGCGTGCCGATCATCAGCGTCACCGGCGGCAACCTCTACATGTATGCCCAACTGAGCGGCAGTCAGGGTCTGCAGAAGAACGGCGGCGGCATCTACTCTCCGCGCTACAACACGCTCGACTTCACCTACACCGGCACCAACTACTTCAACGGCGGCACGATCCAAATCGCCCGCGCCGGCCAGCTCGGCGACGCCTCCAATCCGATCGAGGTGCTTGCGTCGTCCAACCTGCAGAACTACGCGGCGACCACCTTCGGAGCCGCCCGCTCGATCTCGCTCGCCTCCAGCACGCTGCTCACCGTCCAGAACGGCGCTGCGGCCAACTCGCTGACGATCAACGGGCCAATCACGGGCGGTGGAGCGATCACGTTCAACACCGGGAACTTCACGCTCAATGGTGCCAACACCTACACCGGCACCACGACGATCCGCTCGGCCACGGTGACCCTCGGGCCGTCGAGTCCGCTCTCGACCGCGACGCTCACCCTGCAGACGTCCTCCTCGAACACCGGCGGCAGCCGGGTCGATCTCGGCGGCCAGTCGCAGGCGGTGCCGACGCTGGCATTCTCGCTGGCCAATAACGGCACCAGCCAGGCGACCAACACCTTTCTGAACGGCTCGCTGGCGGTGACCGGGCCCAACTTCACGGTCAACTCCGGTGCTGCGATCGCTCAGACCGGGACGACGCAGCTCGACCTCAAGGGGTTGTCGGCCTTCAGCTGGGGCAACGGCTTCGGCAATTTCGAGATCAGCACGTCGAGCACGGTGGCGTCGGGCACCGTCGCCACGATCGTCAGCCTGCCGACGAGCGGATCGTCGTCGCTGTCCGGGGCCTCCGTCCGCGTCGGCAACTCGGCCAACGGCCCGGCCTCGAGCACCTCCACGCTCAACCTCGGGCTCTCCAACTCGATTTCCACGGGCACGCTCACCGTGGGTGCCTACCGCGGCAACGGCGTGATGACCTACGGCGCCGACGTGGTCGGCGGTAGCCTCGTGGTTCGCGGTGCGAGCGGCGGCGACTCGCCGGTCGACACCGTCTATGTCGGCTACAAGGGGGGCGGCGACAACTTCGGCAACGGCGTCCTCAACACGTCGGCCGGGTCGATTGACGCCCGGGTGACGAACTTCAACGTCGGCTACTACTTCGTGCTCGCATCGACGTCTCTGTCGGGGTCGTTCGCGATGTCGTCCGGCACCGTCGACGCCACCGCCCTCACGCTCGGCACGGTCAACGTCACCTCCGGCTCCGCCGGGTCGCCGACCATCACGAGCGTGTTCAGCCAGGCCGGCGGGCTCGTTCGCGCCGAATCGATGATCCTGGGTGTCAACGCCGCCAGCAGCGGCACCACCAACAATCCGAACTTCCGGAGCACGTACACGCTCGCGGGAGGAACCCTGGCCGCCGGAAGCATCTCGTCGGGGACCGGCCTATTTGCAGCCGGATCGCAGCGGCGGATCGCCTGGGCCGGCGGCACGATCACGACCCTCAGCGGCTCGAGCGACCTGGCGGTCGCCGGCACGTCGGGCAGCGGCGGCTCGATCCTGTTCGCCGTCAGCGGTGCCGACGCCAAGTCGTTCGATGTGCCGGCGGGCCAGACGGCCACGCTCGGCAGCTACGTCACCCTTTCGGGGTCTGACACCGGGTTCACCAAGACCGGTGCCGGCACGCTCGTGCTCGGCGGCAGCACGGGGTTCGTCTCCACCTACAGCGGCACCATGACGGTGGAAGGGGGCACGCTCCAGATCACCGACGGCTCCGCCCTATCGTCGAGCCGGATCATCCCGGTTGCCGGCGGCACGTTCGCTCTCTCGGGCGCAATCCCGGCCACGGTCGGGGGCCTCGCCGCCACGGCGGGCGGCCTCACCGACGTGGGCAGCGGGCTGATGACGGTGGCGGCGGGCCTTTCGGCAGCCGACATGCTCGTCGCACTCAACAGCGGCCGCGGCGACGGCTCCTGGAACGGCACGAGCGGCATCACGTCGAGCCAGGCCCAGGCCGACCTCGCCGCGAGCAACCCCCGCTCGGTCGGCTGGCTCGACAACGGTGACGGCTCGGTGACGTTTGCGTTTGCCGCGCCGGGTGACACCAACCTCGACTGGCAGGTGGACATCCTCGACGCCGCCAACTTCCTGGCCGGCGGTAAGTTCGACTCGGGCACGCCGGCGACCTGGAACGAGGGCGACTTCGGCTACGACGGCGTCGTGGACATCCTCGACGCCGCCGACTTCCTCTCGACCGGCCTGTTCGACGCCGGGGCCTATAACCCGCCGCCCGGCCTGGCGGGAGGTGTGGCCGCCGTTCCTGAGCCTGCGTCGTTGGCGATGCTCACGGGCGCCGTGCTGGCGGCCAGTTTCGCGTCGTTTCGTCGATCTCGAGCCATGCGGAGTGGTGCAGGAAGCCCGCTCTGCAGAAATGCCGGGTGATCCAACAAGAGTAGGGTCCGGCAAAAGCGTATCGAGCGGTGAGCACGGCGACGGGCTGCTCAAGGGACCGCTGCTCGTCCTCGCGATACAACCCGCGATACAATCAGGTTCGTGTGGAGTCGACGCCCGAGCGTGGTGTTGGTCGAGGCGGCAGGCATGGGGTTTCCAGCACGAGGCGCCCAACTGTCCGCGGTGCTGTGCGCCAGCATCGTGGCCATGTCCACTCTGATGACGGCCACGTTCGCCCTGGCCGCCTCCACACTCGACCGCACCGGCCGGTTCGCAATCCAGTGGTGGACGATCGACGACGGGCTGCCGGAAGCACCGGTCAACGGTGTCGCCTTTGCCCCCGACGGCACGCTCTATTGCACGACGCCAACACGCATCGTCCGCTTTGACGGTGACTCCTTCGAGCCGCTTTCCAAGGGCCTCACCAATCCCGTGCGGGAGGCGATCGGCGGCTTCTCGAACATCGGTTTCGACCGCGATGGGCGGCTCTGGGTACAGGGAGGCCGAGCTGCGGCGATGCTGCACGCCGACAGTCTCAGGTCGGACCGGCGGCGATGGACGGTGCACGTCCATCCGCAAGGACGTTTCAACAGCCTCGCATTCAGCGACGTAGGCCAGCCCGTGCTCGTGGGCCCGAACGAGGTGCTCGCATTCGATGGAAAGCGGTTTCACGAGGTGGCCAACGTCTTCCGCAACGACAAGCGGGTGCTCTGGCGATACGGAGACATTGATCCGACGTCCGGAGAACTCTGGCTCTGGGGCGACACGCTCCGCCCTGGAGATCTCCGCAGAGCATCGATTTCACGGGGAGCCGTGAAGCCGCTCGTGATCGCCTCCGACATGGCGACCGGGGGCGACGTGATATCGATGAGTTTCTGCTCCGAAGGGCCGCTCGCGCTGCTGCCGGAATGCGGCGTGGTGCGAAGCACCACAGGCTGGCAGAGGCTGCCACCCATCCTCCCAGACGCCGACTATCGCCGCAGTGGCAAGATTTCATGGACGGCCGACGGCACCGTCTGGATTTCGAGCCACAACGGTATCATCGCCTGCCGCGACGGCGTTGCCGAACAGGTGACCAGTGGACTCCCCGGCTTCTCGCTGCGAACCGGCGCAATCGTCAGCGACCGCCAGGGCGGCATCTGGGTCGCATGCTTCGGCGGCCTGCTGGCCGTGCGGCGCACCGCGCTCCACGTGGAGGCGGTGCCCGATTGCCGCGCGGCGTTCGAGCGGGCGGACGGATCGCTGCTCGTGGGCAGTCCTGGGGTCGTGGCGGCGCTTGCCCCGGTCGGCCCCGGAGCCGTACGGCCGATCGGAACGCTCGCGGGCGCGTCGGTGCCCACAGCGATCCTCGAGGATGCGGCGGGGCGGGTCTGGGTGGGTACGCAGGACAACTTCATTCTGCGCGTCGAGGGTGGTCGGGTGACGCAGGTTACGAAACCCGCCGAGCCGTTCCGTGAGTTCCGCAACATCAACGCGCTCGCCTGCGATGCGTCGGGCCGCGTCTGGGCTGCGACGGCCAATGGCCTGGCGGTCCATGATGAGAAGACCGATTCTTTCCGGACGATTACTCCGGATGACCGTACTGCACAAACCGTCGTGATCGGCCTGGCAGCGGAGGCCGATGGTTCGATGCTCGCGGCCATCCAAAGCCGCGGCGTCGAACGGATCGGTGCCGATGGCAGCAGAAGCCAAATCCTCGCCGCGGCCGACATGCCTGGGCGAAGGACGATCGTGTTGCGACGCGATTCCCGGGGGAGCCTCTGGATCGGGGGTGAACGGGGACTCGTGCGGCACCGCGCGGGTACGCGACCCCTGCGACTGTCCATGGCCACCGGTCTCGTCGACGACACGATCCGGCAGATCGAGGAGGACCAGTCCGGACGGCTTTGGATCGCCACCCGTAGTGGCCACCTCCAGGGATTGCGGCTCGATGACCTCGATCGTCTCGAAGGTGGTGAACTTGCGATCGTCCGCGGCGTGATCCTCGGCCCGCTCGACGGGTTGGGAGATGCGGAGTGCGTCGGCCGCATGAGCCGCGCCTTCTGCGAAGAAGACCAGCGACTGGAGAAGATCACCGTGCCGGTTACGAACGGTATCGTCCGATTCGTTCCCGCGAAGGTCGCCTCGGCGACATCGGCCGGAGTCGCGCCGGTGGTAACCCGCGACGGCGATGTGCCGTACGGATTCCGCTTTGCGACGGCGGGGCTCCATTGGGGCACACCGCCGCTGCACCAGACGCGGTTATCGGGCGTCGACGATGCCTGGTCGCCCTTCAGCCAGGCCGATCGGCGCGACTATGCGGTGCTTCCTTCCGGCGAACACGTGTTCGAAGTCCGGTCGATCACCGGGGAAACCGACCGCGACTTCCCGACCGTATCTCTGCCAGTGACGGTCGCAGCCCCGTGGTGGCGTCGGCCGGTCACACTCGCAGGATTTGGCATCGCCCTTGCCGTAACAGCCGCGACGATCGCTCGGGAGGTGACACGACGGCGCTCGCGGCGGGTGATCGAGGCGCTCGAGTGGCAGCGAGCGATGGATCGCGAGCGGGCACGGATCGCCCGAGACATCCACGACAGCCTCGGAGCGGGCTTGACACGAATGGCGATGATGAGCGACCTCGCCCGCAAGGGTGCCATGCCCCAGACGAATCTCCCGGACCGGCTCGACGCTATTTACCGTAATGCTCGGAGCCTCGCTCGGTCGGTCGACGAGATCGTCTGGGCGGTCAATCCGCGAAACGATACCGTGGCACAGTTCACCTCGTACGTGGTCCAGGATGTCGAGGAGTTCGTGCACGCAGGCGATCTCTCGCTGCGTCTTGACGTCCCCGACGGCTCTCCAGACGAGCGGCCGCTACCGACCCACGTGCGGCATCACGTTTGCTTGGCGATCCGCGAGGCTCTGCAGAACGTGCTCCGACACGCCCAGGCGGCCCATGTCGATTTCTCGATCCGAGTCGATGATGCGGCGATCAACGTGGTGGTCCGCGACGACGGCGTCGGCTTCGCCACCGACCTGGCCCCGGCGGCCGAGCAGGATGGCCTCGCCAACATGCGGCATCGTCTCGGAGAGGTGGGCGGCAGCGTCGTGATCGCCTCGGCGCCCAGCTCGGGGACGACTGTGACATTCCGCGTTCCCGTCGACTTCCGGCGGCACGGCGCCAACGCGATATCCCAGGAGGCGATTCATGACGGCTGAGCGAACCTTGAAGGATGTGCCCCAGGCGTCGGCGGGGGAGCCGATCAATGTGGCACTGATCGAAGACGATTCCGGCACCCGAGCAAGCTTGCGGGAAATCATCGAAAGCGCGGCCGATTGCCGCTGCGTGGGAGAGTTTCGCTCTGTGGCCGAAGCGATCGCGGGTATTCCCACGGTCGCGCCGAAGGTGGTGCTCGTGGATGTCAATCTTCCCGACGGCACCGGCGTCGACTGCGTGCGGAGGCTCGCTCCGACGATGCCGTCCACGGAGTTTGTGATGCTCACGCTCTACCAAGATGGCGACATCCTCTTCGATGCCCTCGCTGCCGGCGCCCACGGCTACCTGATCAAACCGCTTCGGGTCGATGAGTTGCTCGCTGCGATCCGTGACGTGGTGGAAGGGGGCTCACCGATGTCGAGCATGGTCGCGCGGCGGATCGTACGCTCCTTTGAGCGGCACGCTCCGGTGCACGTGGCGCCGCTGCCCAAGGGACAAGAGATGCTGGAACTCGCCCCCCGCGAGCGCGAGGTGCTCGACTTGCTCGCCGCGGGCGCGATGTACAAGGAGGTCGCCAAGCAGCTTGGTGTCAGCCGCAACACAGTGATCACCTACATTCGCCGAATCTACAAGAAACTCCACGTCCATTCGCGGCATCACGCCGTCGAGCGATACCGGAGGATGCAGTGACACCCCTCGGCGGCGGCGACACGAAACCATTCATGCACACCCGCCGATCGCTCGGCTGCTTGATCCTGCTTCTGGCCGTGGCCGTGGCGCCGATCCGCGCCGCCGAGCAGGCCGTGTCCGTGATCTCCGCCGATGCCCTCGAAAAGGCGTCGCTCAATGTGTCCGACGCGATTGCCACTGGTACGTTTGGACCGCTCGACGGCGTCGCCGGACGACCACGAGGCTGGACGATCGACGTCTCCAGTTCAGGACGCCGGCTCTGGTCGGTGCAGCTCGCGATTCCGCTCGCGGGCCCTGTGGCCGTCGGCGACGCAGTGCTGATTTCCTTGTGGGCGCGGGCGGATCGTTCGCCCCCGGAAGGCGTCGCCGGCGGAGTCATCGCCGTCGAGAACAAGACGCCCGGCAGTCCGAAGCTCGGCATGGGTGGCTTCACGGTTGACGGCGAGTGGCGGCGGATCGACGTGCCCTTCCTGGCGGGCGTCGAGGCGATTCCAGGCAAGGCGGTGCTCGCCTTCCAACTCGGCGAGCGGCCGCAGCGGCTCCAGATCGCCGACCTGACAGTCATGAACCACCGGCGCAGCGTTCGGCTTGCCGACCTGCCGCGTGCCATCATCCACTACCCCGGCCGGGAGGCCGACGCCGCCTGGCGACGGGACGCGATCGCCCGCATCGAGAAGCACCGCGTTCGAGAGTTCGGTGTGCGGGTCGTGGACGCCGCCGGTCGGCCACTTCCGGGCGCGACGATGCGGGCCCGGCTTGCCCGGCACGAGTTTCTCTTTGGCGGCACGATCAAGGCCGAGTTCTTCAAGCCCGGCGACACAGCCTGGCGGAAGTACCGCGACACGATCGACCAGCATTTCAGCGCCGTCGTCTTTGAGAACGACCTCAAGCCGGGGGCGCTCGAGGAGTCGCTTCGCGGCGGCGACGACCATCTCCGCTGGGAGTGGACGGCGGCAGCGGCGGAGTGGTGCCGCGAGCGGAACCTCGCGATCCGAGGCCACTACATGGTGGCGGGCGTCTGGGGCTCGTTCGCCTCCCGGGACCGGTCGACCGACCCCACGCTCCGCGACCGGCTGGTCGCTCACATGCGGCTGCTCGCAGAAAAAGCCGGTCCGTTCGTCCACGACTTCGACGTGCTGAACCATCCCGTGGGCTGGTCCAACCCGCCGCAGACGGTTCGCGACGTGCTCGGGCCCGGGTTCTATGCCGACGTGATCCGCTCAGCCCGCAGGCTCACTGACCGGCCTCTCTGGATCAACGAAGACCGCACCTTCAATCCCGGCTTCCAGCAGGACCACTATGTGTCCTGCGTCCGTGAGCTTCTCGACGCAGGGACACCGCCGGATGGCATTGGCATCCAGGGCCACTTCCACTCCGGATCGCTCGTCGCGCCGGAGGAGGTGCTCCGCGTCAGCGACCGACTTGCGAGTCTTGTGCCGGCGCTGATGCTCACCGAGTGGGACGTGATGACCAACGGCGACGAGGAGCTCCAGGCCGACTACCTCCGCGATACCCTGATCGCTGCCTACTCACATCCCGCCTATCGCGGATTCCTGATGTGGGTCTGGTGGGAGGGCGCCGGCTGGCGCCCGGAGGCAGCGCTCTTCCGCCGCGACGGCAGCGAAAAGCCCAACGGCCGCGTCTGGCGGGAGCTTGTCTCCGAGCGCTGGCGAACCGACACTTCGACGACCGCCGACGCAGCCGGGCTCGCCCGCTTCCGCGGCCACGCCGGCCTCTATGACCTCACGATCGAGCACGAGGGCCGCACGGCGACGGTGCAGCACTCCCTGCCGCTCATCGGGCCACGGGACCCCACCACGGTCACGATTCGATGGGACGAGCCGCGTTGATGACGCGTTGGGTGACGGAGGCGCTTCCGCGCGAGTGCCCGAACTGCGGCGGCGCGCGAGGTCGGAGAGGGCCGTTCACGCGGTGAGATCGAGTTCGGCCCACGTCGTGGGGTCGCCGTCCCAGGGGTATTCCGGCGGGGCGAAGCACGGCACCTTGCCGAGACGGCGATCGACGAGCGCGGCGAAGAAGCCGAGCGTCGAGACCTCCGCCGGATCCCAGCCGGGGAGAGCCGCCGCGGTGATCAAGGCGTCGATCCGCCAGCCGTCGGCCGTGGCGGTGGATTCGATCGAGATCGCACCGGCTGGCAGCTCGGGCGGCACTTCGCTCGTTCGCGGGATCGTCGCCACCACCGCGGCCGGCTTGTCGGCGAGTTTGCCGCCGCCGGTGGGCAAGAGCGCGAGCCGGCGGCAGAAGCGGCCGGCGCGGTGGCTATCGCCGGTCGGCCGCGTGGCGATCCAGAGATGCAGTCCGTCGCTGTCCTCGGGCCGCGTCGTGTGGCACCACCGCGACGTGCCTACGCCCCGCGCCACGGCTCGCATGGCGAGGCCGTCGGAGTTCCAGGCCGCCCACAGGTCGAGCACGTCGGGCACCCCTGCCACGTCGGCGAACGACGGTAGCCGGCAGGCGTCGTCGAGGCCCCACGCCGTTGGTGGCCAGAGCAGTTCGCGGCGGGGGCAGCGGAGCCGGAGCTTGAAGATCGCGGCGGGATTGACGAGCGGGCTCATGGGGCGACGAGAAGGGAGAAGGTCCGGTTGTAGGGATTGGGAAAGCGCGAGGGCCACGCCAGCGTGACCTATAGTAGCAGTGCCGGTGGACTGGCCATCCTCCGCACCCCGCCCGGACCGTGACGCATGCGTGTGCTCGAGATCGCCAGCGAGGCCGTGCCCTTCGCCAAGACCGGCGGGCTGGCCGATGTGGCCGGCGCCCTGCCCGAGGCCCTCGCGGGCCTCGGCTGCGAGGTGACGCTCGTGGTTCCCGCCTACGCCGAGGCCCTCGGGAAGGGCCTGCCGATCGAGCCGGCCGGGATCGAGTTCGACGTGCCGGTCGGCACAGGCTCGCGGCGAGCGCGGATCCTGCGGTGCCGCCGCGAGGGGCAGCGGGCCGACGCCTACCTGATCGCCAACGACGACCTCTTCGACCGGCCCACACTCTACGGCGGGGCCGGCGACTACGCCGACAACGCCGAGCGGTTCATCTTCTTCTCGCGGGCCGCGGTGGAACTCGCCTGCCGGCTCGGCGGGCCGTGGGACATTCTCCACTGCCACGACTGGCAGACGGGCCTCGTGCCGGCCTACCGCCGGCTGCTGTATGCCTCGAACCCTGCGGTAGCCAACGCTCGCACCGTGATGACGATCCACAACATGGCCTACCAGGGAACGTTCTGGCACTGGGACATGCTGCTCACCGGCATCGACTGGAGCCACTTCACCTGGCGGGAGATGGAGTTTTACGGACAGCTCAACCTCCTGAAGACGGGCATCGTGTTCGCCGATGCGGTGAGCACCGTGAGCCCGACCTACGCCCAGGAGATCCAGGCGACGCCCGGTGGCTGCGGGCTCGAGGGCCTGCTCGCATCGCGTCGCGACTCGCTCGCGGGGATCGTCAACGGGATCGATACGTCGCTCTGGAATCCGGCGTGCGATCCGCACCTGCCGCGGGGCTTCGGCGAGGCCGACGTCGAGGACGGCAAGTACGCCGCCCGCGTGGCGCTTGCGGCCCGACTGGGCCACGCCGCCCCCGACGCCCGCCCTCTGGCCGCGTTCGTAGGCCGACTCGTGGAGCAGAAGGGCATTACGCTCATCCTCGATGCGATCACGAAGCTGGCAGGTACGGGCCGCGTGCACTTCATGATCCTCGGCACGGGGGGCGAGGCGGAGGAGCAGGCGCTGCGGCGGGTGGCCGCCGCCTACCCCGGCACCGTCGACGTGGTGATCGGCTTCGACGAGGGGCTCGCCCATCTCGTGCAGGCCGCGGCCGACATCACGCTCGTGCCGAGCCGCTTCGAGCCCTGTGGCCTGACGCAGCTCTATGCCCAACGGTATGGCTCGATTCCGGTCGTCCGCGCGACAGGCGGCCTCATCGACACGGTGGCCGATGCGACGCCGGAGACGATCCGCAACGGCTCCGCGACGGGGTTTGTGTTTCAGGGTTTTGACGCAGCCGGTCTCGAGCATGCGCTCGGCCGGGCGCTGGTCGCGTATGACGACAAGCCGGCCTGGAGGAGACTCGTCGGCCGCGCGATGCGGCAGGACTGGTCGTGGCAGGCGAGTGGCCGCGAGTACGTGCGGCTCTTCGAGCGGACCCGGGCCAGAGCATAGGCCCAGCAGCCACGCCGTAGCTCAGGTTTTCAACAAGTAGCCAAGGTTTTCATCCCGTAGCTCAGGTATTTATCCCGCAGCTCAGGTTTTCAACTCGTAGCTCAGGTTTTCAACCTGAGTCATACGCGTCTCACGTGATCCGCGATTGTCGGAGGGTCACCGCAGCCGGCCGGAGACATGCTCGGCGCCGGCGGGACGTGTGAGTTCTCTGCTCAAACGCTTCGGAGCGACCGCCGCGTGGCACACGTCTCACCGGCTTCTGCGCGTGCCTCCGATCCGGCTGCTCCCCCTTCCTGAATCACATGCGAGTCCAAGGTAAACGTGAAGACACACAGGTTGAAAACCTGTGC
>JBBAVQ010000015.1:0-6960 GCA_040397625.1 Pirellulales bacterium
GCAGAAACACAAAATACGTGTCGAGCACGTCGCCGCGGCAGTAGTCGTGGATCTCGGCCGCCCGCCCCTCGTCCCAGAGATCCTGCACCATGTGGCCGGCCACGTCGGTCTTGCCAGGCTTGCCGATCAGGTTTGCCGCCAGAGAGAGTCCGCCGTTGAACCGCGACGCGCCGGAGTTGGTGAGCCACTCGTAGAGATCGAAGTGGGCCGCCGTGTTGTAGCGATACCGCGGTTGGTCGAAGTTCCGAGCGTCTTCCGCGAGCCAGTCCGGGATCGAAATCCCATAGCGAAAGGCGCAGAGTTCCAAGAGCGGCAGGTCGAAGCCGCGGCCATTGAAGGTGATCAGCCGCGGCCGCTGGTACTTCCGCCAGCCTTCCCAGAAGAGCCTCGTGATCTCATGGGGCCGCGACTGCTTCTCGTCGAGCGCGATCAGGTCCTGGAGCGAGAGATCCTTCGCCACCTTCGCGATCACGAGTGAAATCGGCAACTGAAACGTGTAGGGGATGAAGTCTTTGCCGTTCTCCTCCATGAGTTCGGCCCGATACTTCGCGATCGCCTGCGCGGGAGCGAGATCCTCACCGGGATACTTCAGCCGGGAAACAAGCTCCCCATCGGCCACGCTCTCGATGTCGAAGACGAAGTATTTCGTGTCGTTACTCGCCATGGACTCACCGCCTCGCCAGCGGGTGTTTCAGCGGTAGCCAGTTGCCGCCCGCCTTGCTCGACGCGACCGACTGCTCGATGAAATACATTCCCTCCACGCCATCGTGGATGTTTGGATAGATGGTGTCTTTCTTCTCGACGGCCGCCCCCGTCGCCGCCTGGGCCATCGCGTCGAAGCCAGCACGGTAGACGTTGGCGAAGGCCTCGAAGAAGGCCTCGGGGTGGCCCGACGGCAGCCGGCAGGCCGCTTTGCCCGCGTCATTCGTGAACGGGGCGTTGGGATCGCGGGTGTAGACGTAGTGCGGCTTGCCGTTGTGGCGGACCGTCATCTTGTTCGGCTCCTCCTGGTGCCACTCGAGGCTGCCCAGAGTGCCGTCGATCTGGATCCGAAGGTCGTTTTCGCGGCCGTGGCTGATCTGCGAGGCGGTGACGGTGCCGAGCGCCCCGTTCTCATAGCGGATGACGGCGTGGCCGTAGTCGTCGAGCGACCTCCCTGGCACGAAGACCTTGAGGTTCGCACTGATGGCCTCGGGCAGGAGGCCGGTCATGAAGCGGCCGAGGTTGTAGGCGTGGGTACCGATGTCGCCGAAGCAGCCGGCCGCGCCGCTCTTCGTGGGATCGGTCCGCCACGCCGCCTGCTTCTGCCCCTCGCTCTCGAGCCTGGTCCGCAGCCAGCCCTGGATGTACTCCGCACGGATCGCCTGGATCTCGCCGAGCTCACCCGCGAGGATCATCTCCCGCGCCTGGCGGACGAGCGGGTAACCGGTGTAGTTGTGGGTGACGACGAACACGCCCTTCGAGCCTGCCACCACCTTCGCGAGATCCTCCGCCTCGGCGAGCGTGAGCGTGAGCGGCTTGTCGCAGACCACGTGGAAGCCGGCTTCAACCGCCGCCTTCGCCACGGGATAGTGCATGTGGTTGGGCGTGGCGATCGTCACGAAATCGATCCGCTCGCTGGCGGGCAGAGCCCGCTCCCGATCGAGCATCTCCTCGTAGGAACCGTAGGCCCGCGACTCAGGCACGTCGTAGTCGGCGGCACTCGCCTTCGAGCGGGCGGCGTCGCTGGAGAAGGCGCCGGCCACGAGGGCGGCCCGGTTGTCGAGCACGGCGGCGGTCACGTGCACGCGGCCGATGAAGGAGCCCTGCCCGCCCCCGACGATTCCCATCCGCAGTTTTCTGCCGAGCCCGCCGTTGGTCGCCATCGTCGCCGGATCCCCTGTGATGCCGCCGTCCGGGGGCCGTGTGTGGCGGCGCCGAACCCGGGCGGACGAGGCCGCAGCGTAGCACACGCATGGCGGGCTTGGGCAGCGTCCGCGAACGGACGCGATGGTTGCTTCGGGGGTCGGAATGGCCGTAGGATGCGGCCCTTGGGACCACGTAATCCGTCCCTTCTCGAGGACTCGCCGCGGCGCGGCGACCGGGTGATGGGATTCCAAGACCGCGGCTACTACGCAGATCGACGCCGGCCGTTCGCCGCCGACTGGAGCGGCGTCAACGCGATCATCGCGCTCAACGTGGGCATCTGGCTGGCGAACTTCATCTTCGCCGGCAATCTGTTCGAGGGCCTCCTCCCCCCGTTCTCGCTCAACGAGATCTTCTGCCTGCCGGAGGATCTGCCCCGTAAGCCGCTGTCGTTCTACACGCTGCTGACGTACGGATTCCTGCACGACCCGACGTCGCCGTGGCACCTGATCTTCAACATGCTCACCCTCTGGTTCTTCGGCCGCGAGATCGAAGCCGTGCTGGGTCGCGCCGAGTTCCTTCGCTTCTACTGCGCGTCGATCATCTTCGCCGGGCTGGGCTGGGTGGTCGTCGAGCGGTTCAGCCATCCGACGATGGCGGCCGGCGCGCCGCTGATCGGCGCCAGCGGCGGCGTGATGGCCGTGCTCGCCGCATTCATCTGGTACTACCCCCGCCAGACGCTCCTCGTCTATGGGGTGTTTCCCGTGCCCGCCTGGGCGCTGGGCCTGCTGTATCTGGCGTCCGATGTCGGGGGCCTGAGCGACACGACCAGCCAGGTGGCCCACGTCGCCCACCTCGGCGGAGCCCTGTTCGGCCTGCTCTATGCCTGGCGGGGCTGGAACCTGGAAGGCCTCAGCGAAGGCCCGATCACCCTGATCTCCCAGTGGTTCTCCCGCCGGCCGCGCATGCGGGTGGTGCGGCCCGATGAAGACCGGACCACGTCGGTGCGGCCGGGTGACGATCCTCAGCTCGACGAAGAGGTCGATCGGATTCTGGAGAAGATCAGCCGCACGGGTGAGTCGAGCCTGACGTCGGCCGAGCGGGATACGCTTACGCGGGCGAGCCAGCGGCTCAAGCAGCGCAACCGCTCATAGCCGGCCGGTGGCGTCGCCTCGTCAGCGAACGATCGTGGCCGCGGCGGGAATGGCCGCGGTGCGGTCCTGCAGCGACCTGAGCCGAAGCTGGTCGATCGCAGAAACGACCTCCCCAAACCGGACCTCGTCGAGGTGACCCGACACCACTCCCTGCGGGCAGCCGCGGGTGTCGAGCAGCACGACGTTGGGCTCGTCGGGAACGATGCCGAACCGCTGCCGCATCGTGTCTTCGAAGTCGAGCCAGACCGAGACGAACTGCGACTCCTTGCGGAACCGTGAGCGGGCCACCGTTTCGAGGGCCTTGGGCACCTCAGGCAGACAGGCGACCGGGATCACGTGGACGTCGGGTGCCGCCACTGCGGCCGGCCAGCCTGCTAGGCCGACGACCGGCTGCCGCGACCACTCCGTCGCCGGCGCCTGCGCTGCGGTTGGATGGAAGCGGACGTGCAGACGGCGGCCGAGTTCCATCGCCGCCTCGGCCCCCTTCCGCTCCGCATACACCATCACGACCACGTCGCCCCGATAGCGAAGCGTCTCGTGACGGTTCTTGAACTGGTCTTCCATGGCGATGTTCACGACCCGCTCGGCATCGGCGGCACCGGAAGAGGGCGCGGAGATCGCGGCGAACACGCCGACGAAGACAACAGCGGCGAAACGACGGCTGGGAAGCATGAGTCACCCGTGGGGGGCGTGGAGAACGGGGGTCGGATCCGGGGAAATACCGCGCACGACCACACCGACACAACCGCGAAAACGGCCCGAACTGGCCGCAGGCAGCGCGAGTCGTACGGGCACGGCCGCAGGAAGCGTAACGCCGTAAGGCGTACGGCTGCCCCCCCGCCGGCGTTCGCGCCCATCGCTCACGCGCTTGGGCTTCCTGAACCCGCAGGAAGCGTAACGCCGTAAGGCGTACGGCTGCCCCTGCCGGCGTTCGCCCCTATCGCTCACGCGATTGGGCTTCCTGATCGCACGCGTGGGCTCATATCAGGCGGCCAGAGAATCCGGTGGCTCCGCGGCCTCCTCGTCGCTGGTCTCGTCGTACTCGTCACCCGCATCGCCGTCGTCGGCAGCCGGTCCGCAAGCGACCACGTTGAGCAGGGCCGGCAGGAACACGAGCGACGTGAGCGTGCAGGTCGTGACCCCAAGGGTGAGCACCCGCCCCAGGCTCTCGAGGCCACGGTGGCTGGCCACCATCAGGGCGCCGAATCCGAGGATCGTCGTGAGGGCGTCCACGAGCACCGAGTTCGCCGTCGAAGCGCTCATCCGGTAGGGGCCGGGCCGCTCCAGGGCGTCGTGCACGATGTGGACGCCATAGTCGACCGCGATCCCCAGGATCAGCGGCACGCCGATCAGGTTGGCCGCGTTGAGATCGATCCCCACGAGCCCCATCAGTCCGAAGGTCTGCAGCATGCCGAGGGCCAGCGGGAGGGCCGCGAGCAGCGCGTGCTTCACGGAGCGGAAGTCGAGCCAGAGCACCGCGAGGATGACCACCAGCGAATAGAGGCCGGCCTGCTCGTAGCTCCGCTTCATCTCGCGGGAGCCCTCGTAGGCCTGCACGGGGTTGCCGGTGGCCCGGGGATCGACGCTCCGCACGTCGCGGACGAACTTCTCCAACGACTCGAAGTTCCAGATGTCGCCGCGGCCGTAGATCTTGAGCAGGTGGCGGCCGCTCGAACCGACGAACCGCTCCACGAGGCTCGGTGGCAGGTCGGCGAGCGCGGGGGGCGAAGGATCGGCGACGCCAGCGAGGGCATGGAGCCTGGTGAGCAGGTCGCCCGCCGCCCGCTGCTGGAAGGTGGCGATCGCTCGGTAACACTCCTCGGGCCCCTTCCGCCGCAGGCTGTCGCGGGCCCGCTCGAGGTGCCAGGCCGTTCGCAGCCCGCCGGGACGCTTCGAGGCCTCGGTCTGGGCCCAGGCGAGCGTCTCGCCAAGCGCGTCGAGCCGATCGACCGGAATCTCCGGTGGCCGCTCGGGGAGCATGGCGAGCCGTCCGCGAATCCGCTCGATGAGCGGCCGCTTGAGCTCCTCGTCCACCGGCAGGAGCGACGCGATCTCGTCTACCCGCTCCACGCCCGGCAGGGCCACGAGCTTCGCCTTCCGTTCGATCAGCTGCTCCCGCGAATCCGCGATCGAGAGGGCGTACCAGACGCTCTGGTCGCACTCCTCGAGGAGCTTCTTCTCCACCTCGACGCTCTCCAGCCCCTCGGGCTGCATGTTGAGCAGGTTGTGGTCGTAGCGGAGCTCGTGGAAGCCGCCGGTCATCGCCATCGTGCAGGCCACGCCACCGAGGATCACGATCCGCGGATGCCGGAAGACCGGGGCCAGCCAGGCGTGCACCGGCACCGGCTGGGGAATGCTGCGGCCGAGGAAGCTGCGATCGACGATCGCGAGCACGGCGGGCAGCACGAGCAGCTCGGCGGCACAGCAGAGCATGATGCCGCCCCCCGCGATCATGCCGAGCTCCGCCACGCCCACGAAGCTCGTCATCGCCGCCGCGAAGAAGGCGACCGCCGTCGTGATCGCGCCGGTGAGGATGCCCGGCCCCACCCGGCCGCTGGTCTCGAGCAGGGCGTCTTCGCAGTCCATGCCCTTCCGCCGCTGCTCGAGGTAGCGGCCGACGTAGTAGGTGCCGTAGTCGATGCCCACGCCGATCATGGTCACGGTGAAGGTGACGCTGAGGATGTTGAGGTGGCCGACGCTCGCCGTCGCCCAGGCGAAGGCCCAGGCCATCCCGATCGCCAGCACGCCGTTGGCCATCAGGGCATGCCGCACGCCGCCAAATCCGGCGATGATCACCAGGATCACCGCAGCCATCGACAGGCCGCTCGCCCAGACCATCGAGGTCTGGCTGGCCCGCATCTCGTCGTCCTCCATCACCGGGATGCCGGTGAGGCCGATCGAAACGCCCGGATTTCCATCGCCCACCCTGGCGATGATCCGCCGCAGCTCGTCGGCCGCGGCCGACGCGCCGGCGAATCCTCCCTTCTCCTTGGTCAGTCGGAGCAGCACAAACCCCAGCCGGCCGTCCTTGGCGAGCAGGTGCTCGCTGGAGAGATCGCGGAGCGTGGAGAGCGACTCGGGCATCCCCGGCCACGGCGAGAGATACTCGCCCGGCCGCAGGTCGCCGGCCGCGGGCGCCTCGAGCCCCGCGACGAGGCTCTCCACGTATCGCTCCAGCGACGCGGTGGGCGGCTCCTCGCGGGGATCCTGCGGTGCGGTGCCCGCAACCATCTGGCCGGCGAGCCCGCCAACCATGGTGCCCACACGGAGCTGAGCCCAACCGCCATCGAGGATCGGCTGCGTCCGCTCGATGAACCGGTCGATTGCGGTCAAATCGGCCGGCGACAGGTAGTGGAGGCCCTTGGCACGGATCGCGGAAAGATCGACCTCGTGCAGCACCGACCGGAAGAGCGACTGCTCCTGGGCGACCTCCCGCGAGATCTCCTCGAGCACGGAGATCACCCGCTCCCGGGAATCACCCTCGACCACCACGACGGCATCGTCGTCCTCGCCAAACTCGTGGATGTAGTCGATCCAGAGCTTGTTGTATTCGCTCGTGGGATCGACGAGATCGGAGCGGCTCACCTTGTAGCCGAGGTGCTGGGCCGTCCAGAAGCCGCTGGCGACCGCGGAAAGCAACGCCAGCGAGAGCACGGCGAACGGATGCCGCAGGCAGACGCGGGTCCACGCCACGAGCGACGTGCCGAGCAGTCCCGGCCGGTGGCCGGTGCTTTCGACGCCGAGGTCGGCGCCGGCGTCGCGGTCGTCTCGCGTATGGGGCATGGTGGGGCGGTCCTGGCGCGGTCCTCGGGCAGACAGTCGCCGGACCGGGGCGGGATCATAGGGGGCCTGCGGCGACCGGCAAACCCCGGTCCAGCCGTGAAATCACCGGCCTCCACGCGAGCCCGCAGCCGCCGTCAGGAAGCCGCCGTCAGGAAGCCCCGAGCGGAAGCGAGGGGAT
>JBBAVQ010000015.1:7060-12659 GCA_040397625.1 Pirellulales bacterium
GGTAGATGATCGGCCCCCCGGCACCCGCGGTGAGGTCGGCCGACGCGATTTGCACGGCCGGATCGGTGAGTGGGTGAGCCGTCACCTGTCCTGGCGACACGGCGTAAAGCACGTCGCCAATCCGCACGCTGCGATCGATGGAATCAGTGTGCTCGATCGTGCCGAGCCGCGTGAAGGCGTCGGCGGAGCCCGTATCGATGCGGAACACGGCCAGGTCGGTTATCCAGCCCGCCTCCTGGACCGGCAGGGCCAGAATGCCCTGCGCTGCAAACCAGCCGAGGGCGTGGTGATCCCACGAGGCGGGCGACCACGAGCCCCAGTCGCCGGCGAACGTGTAGGTCGCCGAGCGGACCGGATTCGCGGGATCGCTGACGTCGAACAGGGAGAGCTGCAGGCCGCCGTCGCGGCCCGTGAGCGGATCGACGTCGCGACCGACGCCGAGCAGGTGCGTGTCGTCCAGCGGCATGAGATGCGTCGAGTATCCGGGCACCTTCAGTTCGCCCGTCACCCGCGGGGCGGTCGGCGTCGCCAGGTCGATTACGAACAGCGGATCGATCTGCCGGAACGTGCTCACGTAGCCGCGGTCGCCGGCGAACCGCACGGAGTAGATGCGTTCGCCCGGGGCAAGGCCCGATACGCTCCCCACCGCCTCGAGCCGTCCCGCGGCGGCGGCCAGCACGGTCACGGCGTTCGACGCCCCCGTGCCGAAGCCGTCGGTGGTGGCGACCCGCAGCAGGCCGTCGGCTTCATCGAGCGAAAACTGGTCGAGCGTCATGCCGGGCACCGACCCCATCGCGACCAGCGGCGCGTCGACGGCGGTGAGATCGAACTTGTAGAGGTTCGTGGTCGTCCCGGCATCGCCCCGATCCCACCATGAGCCCACGTGCGTGTCGAACACGTAGAGCCCCGAGGTCGAGGCATAGATCTGGCCACCGACGCCGCCGACTGTGGTGCTGGCGTCCGGCCCGTGGAGCGCGTCACCCACGCTGAACGACACGACCGACAGGAGGCTCGCATCGCCGCCATCCACGGGCAGTGACGTGCGGGCCGGATCGACGAGCGTGGCCGACGACTCGGCACCGGATGCATCCACCACGCGATAGCCCGGCAGCGACGCCTCGTTCCAGGCCTGCTCCAGACGGTCGCGGTACGCGGCCTCGTCCTCGTAACGACCGCGTGTGCCATCCCATCGGTCGATCGGCCAAATCATCCGAGACGGAGTGACGGCCGCGGGCGCACCGTTCGAAACGAGTGACGGCACGGGTGTCGCCGGATCGGTGATGATGGCCGGAGCCGGCAGATCGATCGAGTCCTGCGTCACGACCACCACGCGGTCACTGATCGCCCGGGCATCGATCAGCCAGCCATCGAGCCTCGTCGTCTCGAGGATCGCTGGTGACGCTGGGTTCGCCACGTCAACCACCGTCACCACCACCTGCCAGGTGGGCGGTGCGAATACCGGCATCATCGAGGCGTAGGCAACCCTGGCGTCAGGCTGGCTCGTCGCCTCGACCACCTCCTGGGAGATGACGGTCAGACGCGTGCCCGACAGGAACAGCTGCCGCTCGTCGCCCGGCAGCGCAAGATGCGAGACCACTCCCAGACGCTCCGGCGTCGCGACGTCGAGGATGTCGATGCCGTCGCCGGCAATCGCGAACAGCCGCGAGCCATCCGTCTTTACGCGGTCGCCCTCATCCACGCCCGCGGCCTGCGTGGGGGTCTGCGAGTAGTCGTTCGGGCTCGCGGTGTCGCCGGTCACCGTGGAGAACGCAGGGCCGACACCACCGTCCATGATCCGAATCGGGCCGCCCCACCAGCCACCGACCTCCCGGCCCAGCATGTCGCGCCAGCGGGACACAGCCGCCTCGATCGCCCACGACTTCAGCCGGCCGCTGTCGCCGATCGGCGCCAGGGGATTGGTGACCTCGTTGCCAACGAGCTGCTCGCCCTCGTCGAGTCGTGCCACGTCCACTCCCGGCGTGCCGTAGATCGCATCGACTGCCTGGCCGCCGTCGAGCGTATTCCTACCCCCGCCGCCGCGGAGCGCATCGCGGCCGGCGCCGCCAAAAAGGGCGTCGTCGTCGCCGCTGCCCACGAGCGAATCCACTCCGCCGTTGCCCCTGATCTCGTCGTTGCCGCCGCGGCCGTTGAGCGTGTCACGGCCCGGGCCGCCGTTGATCACGTCGGCACCATCGCCGCCGGTGATCGCGTCGGCGCCGTAGCCTCCCTCCAGCCGCGTGGCGATGCGGCTGTTGCCGGGCACGTCGATGATGATCGAGTCGTCGCCCGCGCCGCCGACGATGTGGATCGACTTCATGCGGGCCTCGGATCGCACGTCCACGACGATCCCATTGACGGTCGCCCGCAGCTGGCGGGCGTTTGCCGGATTTCGCTCGACCACGATCGTGTCGTCGCAATGCGCCGCGTCTGCGTCGCCCACGATCGTCCACGCACCGGCCGCGAAGCTCACCGCCAACGCGTGGCGGGTCTCGAGTCGCTCGACGATCCGCTCCACCGGTCGGGCTCCAGTCCGCCGCCGGTTCGTCCGCTGTCGCCGCTGCATGCTGCCGCCTCCGGAATGATCGCTCGATACCGTCCTGAACCCCCTCGACGGTACGGGGTGCGGAGAGGTGGGTCAAGAAGACGACGCGGGCCCGCGGGCCGGCGAAACCGGCAAACTGCGAAGGCGCGGTCGCCGTGCAGCGCCGCAGGCGGGGCAAGGCACGCAAGTCCGCGGCGGATCGCACTCGTATGTGGGCGGAATCTCTGGCCCAACGCTGCCCCGCAGGCCGAATACCTTCCGCAGGCGGCACCGTTCGCGGTGCCGTGGGGAGGCATTGCACGGGGGGGACCGAGTTCATGCGCCGTTACGCGCTGTTTCTGCTGGGGCTGGCATGCCTGCCCTGGCTTCATGAGGTGGCTCGCGCCGCCGGAGAATCAAGTTTGGCCCGCGGCGTCGTCGGCGCCATGGCCGACTCCGGATCGTCGAGCCGCGACACCCGCCGCCGCGCGGTCGAAACGATTCCCTTCGACCGCATGCCAGCCGCGGAACGGCGGCTCGCCGAACAAGCGATCGAGCGGACCACGCTCTACCGGCGGCTGCCGACCGCGACCATCACCTGCGACCCCGCGCTCCTCGACTTCGTGCTCGCCAAGCCCGAAACGCTCGTCGAAGTCTGGCGGGTGCTCGGCATCAGCCGGCTCACGCTCGACCCGGTGGCCGCCGGGCAGTGGCGGCTCTCCGACGGCTACGGCACCGTGGGAGCCGTGCGACTGCTCCATCGCGAGCGGGGAGACCGCGGCGGCCTCTATGTGTTCCACGGCCGCGGTGCCTACGACGGACCGCTCGCCCCCAAGCAGCTCACCGGCTCCTGCCTCGTGGTCGTGCGATACGCCAGCGACGCGGACGCCGCCACGGGCCGCCCGCGGCAGACCGTGCAGATCGACGCCTTCCTCGACGTAGACGGCATGGGGCTCGAGCTCGTCACCCGCTCGCTCCAGCCGATCATCGTCCACTCCGCGGCATCAAACCTTCACGAGATCAGCCTGTTCGTCTCGCAGTTCGCCGCCGCGGCCACCCGCAACCCGGCGGCCGTGTCGCGGATCGCCGATCGCATGACGCGGACCCCGCCGGCCGACCGGAAGACGCTCGTCACGCTGGCAAGTGGGCGGCAGGCCACGGCCGCACCGACACACGCAGCCGCCTCCGAACAGGTGCAGGCGGAACTGGCGTCCCGGTGGATGACGGCCGACCAGCTCGACGCCCTGCAGCAGCGATAACCTGCTACTGCGTGCCGTCGGGGCGAGCGTTCGGCGCCGGCACCGACGCCATCCGCACACGGGCTTCCGAGGCGACGAGATACGGCCGCTTGTACTCCGGCATGTACCCTCGCGAGCCGCGGACCGACACCTGCTGGCCGACGAGCGGCCCGAGATCGACGCCCGGCTGAGGTGTGACGAAGGCGATGACATTGTTGGCGTTATCGACCACGGCCCACCGCGGCGCGTCGGGTCGCCGCGAGATCACCGTGGCCAGACGGCCGGTCGTCTCCATCTGATCGGGCGGAGTCCAGGTCGGCTGGCCGCCCGCCGGCTTGCCGCCGGGAAACACGCCGGGCCGCACCGGCCGCGAGCCGAGCGTGGAGAGACTCGACCACATGCCCCCGAGCCGCAGCGGCTCGGGCTGTTGAACCGCCGCCACCGCCAGGCCCTTCTGCTGGGCCTGGATCGACTCGAACCGCGCCAGCCGGGCATCGATGGCCTGAGCCCGAGTGCGATCCGACTGCGACGTAGCCCGGGTGGCCGCGAGCCGGAGCCGCTCCCGCAGCGGAGCCAGGTTCCACGACTCGCTCTGGCCGGTCACCGCGAGGGACAGAGCGAGATCGATGTCGGCAAGTTCGTCGCCCGAGGCCGCGGCGGCCCCCGCGCTCACGGCAGGCGGTGGCGCCGCCGGCGTGGTGCGATCAAACACGTTGGTGCCGCGGGGCAGCCAGCCCGACAGAAGTTTCGTCATGCCTCCGGCAGGCTCCTGCGCGACGGTCTCCGTGGCGGCGTCGAACTCGGCCACGGCCTGCTGCACGGCTGAGCCCGCGTCGCGGATCGCCTCGACCGCCGATCCTGCAGCCGCGAGGCCGGCGGCTTCGGTCACCGCGGCGGGGTCGGGAATCGGCGCAAGCTCCGGCGGCAGCCCGAGGTCTTCGGCCCGCGCCCAGCGAAACTCACCCGACGGCGGCTCGATCCGCACCCAGTCGCCGGCATGCCGCCCCTGGGCGATCCGCACGTGCTCCAGGATCGTGACCCGCTCGCCCGCCTCGAGCGGCACCTGCGTGACGTGCCTGAGGTCGTTGAGCTGCGAACCGACTCGGGCGACGGCACCGTCTGTCACCACCACGCCCGTCGTGCGCCCCGGACCGCCGGCAGCACCGTCGCTCGGCACCGACTCGGCCTGCACGTCGCGGGCCAGCACCCAGCTGAAACTCCCGCGGAGCGGCCGCACGGCACAGTAGCCCGACGGCTCGATCATCCACACCTCGACGTCGGTGCCGGCCGAGAGCCGTTCGGTCGGATAGAAGTCGTCGCCCGGGCCGCACCTCAGGTAGGCATGGTCGGCGGACACGGCCACGGTCACGGGCAACGCCGCCGCCTCATCGGCCACGGCAGCCGAGGTGACGAGCAGTGCGATGGCGACGAATCTCGCGATCGCGGTGACGTAGAGCGAAGACATGCCTGCCTCATCCATCCTTGGACACAGGCCGTGTAGTGCGGCAGCAAAAAAAGCGCGTAGACGAGGCTTGGGCGTCCTCGTCTACGCGCTGCGTTCGGGACGCCGAAGCGACCCTGCCGCACCTCTTGTAGTCCAGCCGTAGCGGCCGCTCAAGGCTCGAATTCCGTCGGCCAAAACGCCCGCGAAAACACCGTGGCCGAGCGTCGCAAACCCCCCTCGCAACAAGGGTTCCCTGCTCGGGCAGGCAGGCGGGAGAACCTGCGGGGACGGGACGGCCCGCCGCGGGCCGCGCCAGCATCGGATGCCAGCACCGCCACGCCGTTCAATCTCCTGGAAGCCGACCGGCCGTAAGGCCGCGGGCGATCTTCGTTGGAC
>JBBAVQ010000015.1:12759-23172 GCA_040397625.1 Pirellulales bacterium
TACCGCAGCCGTGTAAGCCGACCGGCCGTAAGGCCGCGGGCTCTTCCTGCGGGCTCCGCGCTGTCCCTACTCCCAACGATGAACCGGCCGGTCGAGAATCTCTCGCATCACGATCAGCCGGCGAAGCGCGGCCGGGTCGCGAAACGCGGCGGCGAGTTCTTCGGCAGTGGAACCTGTGCTGGTCGGCTTCGCAGCCGCCGACGACGACAGCTTCGAGTCGCGATGACTGAGATCGTGCGCAAACGCGTCCTGCACGTGCTCGGCAACGTCGTCGCCTGCCTCGCCGAGTGGCGCGTACGCACGATCCCCGAGGCGAGGCGCAGGAGTCACCGATTTCTGTGGCAGCGGCGGCGGCGTGCGGCGGACAGCCGACTTGCCCGACGCCTGCGATCGGTTCGTCCGCTGCACGGCGGGGCGCTGCTGCGGCCGTGGCTCCGGCTTCCGCAACTGGACCGGCTGCGGCGCCGCTCTTGGTGCCGCCTGCTGCTGCCCGCCGCGGGCCTCCCGCAGAAACTCCTCGATCTGCCGCTCGAGATCGACGCGAACGTCGGCGGGCGGCTCGCCGGCCACGGGGCGGCGCGGTGGCCGCACCGGCGGCGCGGCGGCGGGGCCGCCACCGGCCACGCGCCGGACGACGTTCACCACCTGCGAGACGATCCAGAAGATGACGAACAGGAGCGGCAGCAGGCCTTCGAGCCAGTCGAAGCCGGCGGCAAAGAGTGGTCCGACGGCATCCATGGCGGCGCTGCTCCGAAGGATGATCACTGGCCGCCGGCGGCGGCCGGCATCGGCCCGGTGGCGATGCTCCGCCGCATATCGGTGTCGGCCTGCAGGTTGCGGAGCTTGTAGTAGTCGGTGATGCCCAGCTGGCCCGACGCGAGCGAGTCGGCCACTGCCTTCGGCACTTCGGCCTCTGATTCGACCAGCGCCGCGCGGCTCTCCTCGATGGCGGCGATCATCTCCTGCTCCTTCGCCACCGCCATCGCCCGGCGGCCTTCGGCATTCGCCCGGGCCACGCGTGTGTCGGCCTCGGCCTGGTCGGCCTGCAGGCGGGCGCCGATGTTGGCTCCCACGTCGATGTCGGCGATGTCGATCGAGACGATCTCAAACGCGGTGTTGGCGTCGAGGCGGCGAGCGAGCACCGTCTTCGAGATCACGTCGGGGTTCTCGAGCACGTCGGAGTGCTTCTCGGCCGAGCCGATCGCCGACACGATCCCCTCGCCCACGCGGGCGATGATCGTCTCCTCGGTGGCGCCGCCGATGAGCTGGTAGAGATTCGTCCGCACGGTGACGCGGGCCTTCACCTTGAGCTGGATGCCGTTCTTCGCGACGGCATCCAGCGACTCGCGGCCGCTGTTCTTGCCGGGGCAGTCGATCACCTTCGGGTAGACGCTCGTCTGCACTGCCTCACGGACATCGCGGCCGGCGAGGTCGATCGCGGCGGCCCGCTTGAAGTCGAGTTCGCGGATGCCGGCCTTGTGGGCGGCGATCAGTGCCTGCACCACCAGTGGCACGCGGCCGCCGGCGAGGTAGTGGGCCTCGAGCGCCTGCCGCGTGATGCCGGTGGAATCACCGAGCCCCGCCTGCACCGCCATGATCTTGCTCCGCACAATGACGGCGGGATTCACCTTCTTAAAGCTCATCGCCACCAGGTCGAACAGGCCGATGCCGGCCCCCGAGGCCACCGACTGCACCCAGAGCCGCAGGTAGCGGGCCAGCACGGCGAACACGACCAGGAGGGCGAAGACGCCGAGGCCGAGCACGATGAGGGTAAGAAGAGGCATGGGGGGCTCCGGGATCGGGCTGCCGCGGCGGGCAGCCGCTGCCATCAAGCCTTGTTCGGGGTCTTGGGCGAGTCAAGTTTTCCGGGGTGCGACGATGATTTCGGGGCCAAACCCTCCTTGAAGGCGTCGAAGTCGAAGGTCTCGAGGGCCTCTTCCAGATCCCGCGGCACGGCGGCCGGCGCCATGGCCGGCGGAGCCGGGGGCGACTCCGCGGCCGTGCGGACGACGAGGGCCGTGGCCTGGGTGCCCACCACCTCGACCGCCACACCGCGGGCGATCGGGCCACCCTCGCTCACCGCCTCGTGGCAGACGCCGTCGATCACCACCTCGCCCCACGGCAGCAGGTCGCTCGTCGTCAGGCCGGGGCGGCCGACGAGGGCCCGCAGCACCGCGCGGCGGTCGGCATCGGGCACCACCTCCTCCGCCCGCGGCGGAGGCGGGAGCACGCGGCGGCCGAGCGGCGTCTCCGGAAACACGCGAAACGCAGCCGCCAGCACCGCCGGCACCGCGAGGCAGGTGCCCGCGAGCACCGTCATGCCGAACCACGGCCCCTGCTCGATGAACGCCAGCGCGACGCCGGCGATCAGGGCGATGACGCTCAGGAAGCCGAGCACGCCGCCGGACGGCACGAACACCTCGAGGGCGAGCGCCACGAGGCCGACGATCACGAGCGCCGCCACCCATGCCAGCGGCGTCATGCATCCCTCGCCGGATGGACGATCACGCGGCCGCCGCGGACATCGACGACCCGGACCGCCGTGCCGGGCTCGATGAGCGGGCCGTCGCTGGCCACGTCCCGCACGCTGTCGCCGATCCGCGCCTTGCCGGCCGGCGCCAGTCGCGTGGTCGTGGTGCCGATGCGGCCGACGAGTTCGTCGAGCACGTCGTCGAGGCCCACGTCCTGCGGCGGCTCGAGCACCACGTCTCGCAGGATCGGCGTCGCCGGCAGCCACCGCCGCAGCAGGAAGCCGAGCAGCGCCACGCCCAGCGCCGCCCCCAGGATCCCGAGCAGCGACCACTGCATCTGCCGGATCTGATAGTCGTTGACCGGCAGCACGAACGACTGACTGGCGAGCACGATCGACGCGATCACCAGCAGCCCGCCGCCGAGGCCGAGCACGCCGAAGCCAGGCAGCACGAAGATCTCCGCGGCCACGCAGATCACGCCGGCGATGAACAGCATCACCTCCAGCCAGCCGGAGGTGCCGTTGAGATACTGGCTCCAGAAGTAGACGATGAACGCCACCATCGACACGAAGCCGCCAAACCCGATGCCGGGCGTCTTGAGTTCGATGTAGAGCCCGGCGGCGCCGATCATGAGCAGGAGCCAGGCGAGGCTCGGGCTGGCGAGGGCTTCGAGCAGACGGTCGGCCCACCCCGGCTCCGCCACCGCGACCTGCCCTTCGATTCCGTAGGCCTGCCGCAGACCCTCGGCGTCATCCACGACGTGGGCCGCGATCGCGAGCTCCTCGGCGCGACGGCCGTCGAGGGCGAACGGCCCGGTGCCGATCGCAGGGCCCAGCCGCCAGGTGTCGCGGTCGTCGCGGGCGGCGAGTTCCGCCTCGCTGAAGTAGTCCACGCGGCCCGAGCCCTGCTCCTCCGCGCGGTGCACCGTGATCCCGGGCACCACGAGCGCCGCCGGCAGCGACCAGGAGCGGTCGCGGAGCTTCGCCACGCCCCCGCGCCAGGCGGCCACGATGGAGTCGGCCCGCCGGCCCGCGATCGCCGCCGCCCCTTCGCCGCCGATCGTGGCCCCAGGGTGCATCACGAGTTCGTCGCAGGCCAAGGCCACGAGTGCCGCGTCGCCCCGCGCCTCCCGCGGCACGTAGGCCACCGTCTTCACGCTCGTCGGATCAAGGCTGGAGAGCCAGTTGGCAAGCACGAGGCTCTGCTCGGGGGCGCCCCCCGCGCTCTCGATCCGCAGCCAGATGAAGTTCGAACCGTCGGCGATCGCCCGTTCGATCCGGCCGCGCAGCCGCGCCACCGCCTCGGGCCCGACCGCACCCGTGAGCGACACCATCGCGGGCCGCCAGCCGCCATCGAGGGCCGGATCGGCGGCGAGGTCGTGCTCAGCCACGGCGAGGCCGCGAGCCAGTTCCGCGGGCGTCTTTGCGAGCACCCGCACGAAGCCGAGTTCGCGGCCGCGACGGCCGTCGAAGGCGAGTGGCGCCGGCTGGAGCTGCTCGACCTTGATCACCGCGGCGCGTTTCCGGAGCTCGTCGAGTTCGGCTTCGCCGACGAACTGCTCGCCATCGTCGGTGGAGGCGCGGACCACGCGGGCGGCGGGATCGGCGAATGCCTCGGCCACTGCCGGCGGCACCGTCCGCCGCCGCGCGGCCGTCAATCGATATGCCGTGCGCACCGCCTCGTCGGGCTGTTCGCCCGCTCCCGTCGCGGGTCCGAGCACCGCGTCGGCGGGCATCGCGATCTCATCGCAGGCCAGCGCCACCAGCACCGCGTGGCCGGTCGCGCCCTCGGGAAGCCACGCGACCGTCTTCACGCCCGCGAGCCGTTCGTCCACGAGGAATCGCGCCAGCTCCAGGGCGCGGCCGAAGTCGCTGCCGCCGGCAGACTCGCCATCAACCGCGTCGAACCGCAGCACGAGGGTGCCCCGCTGGGGCGACTGATCCCGCAGCTGCCCGAGGCGGCGGAGCACGGCGGCTTCGACCTGCGTGTCGCGGGTGCCGGTGAGCGGCAGACGAACCGGCACCACCACCGTCCCAGCCACCGCGGGGGAGACGATCCAGCCGGCAGTCAGCCAGGCGGCGACCGCGACGCGGCGAACGAGGGCTGAACCGAGCCGCATGGAGACGCTCCGACCGGACGAAAACTGAGTGAATTCTAGGTTCTCTGGGAGGGGAGTCAAAAACAGGGCATGAATGGGGCACGCCCCCTATACTTCCGCCCCATGGCCGACCCAGCAGCATCACGCGCCCGCGACCTGATCGACCTCGTCGCAGCCCGTGCCCTGAAGCGGGGCACCTTCACGCTCGCGTCGGGCCGGGTGGCGAGCTTCTACCTCGACGCCAAGCAAGTGGTGCTCGACGCCCACGGGGCGATGCTCGTCGGCCGGGCAATCCTCGACCGTCTCGAGGCGGCCGGCCCGCTGCCGCATGCCGTGGGCGGAATGTCGATCGGCGCCGATCCGGTCACCGGCGCCGTGGTCACGATGGCCGGC
Organism: Pirellulales bacterium; assembly: GCA_040397625.1. Classification (GTDB taxonomy): domain Bacteria; phylum Planctomycetota; class Planctomycetia; order Pirellulales; family UBA1268; genus QWPN01. Next base: position 17,722 of record JBBAVQ010000015.1, read on the forward strand.
GTCGCCGGCGTGCCGCTCAAGGGCTTCATGGTCCGCAAGGAGGCCAAGGGCCACGGGCTTCAAAAATACATCGAGGGCCCTGTGGAGCCGGGCCAGCGGGTGGTGATCGTCGAGGATGTCGTCACGACCGGCGGCTCCTCGTTATTGGCCATCGACCGAGCGCAGGAGTTCGGGCTCGTGGTGGAGCGGCTCGTGGCGGTGATCGACCGTCTCGCCGGCGGACGCGAAGCGCTCGCCGCCCGCGGCATCCCCCTGGAATCGCTCGTGACGATCCGCGACCTGGGCATCGAGCCAGACGCCTCGTAACCCCTGCTTGCCCCGGGTTACACCGCGGCCATAGGCTTCAGCGGGCCACTCATCGGCTGTCGGCCCGCGTCTGTCCGCGAGGGTTCTTACGCATGCGACCGATGGCACCCGTTTGGGCGTTCGTCGCGGTCGCGTTCCTGTGCGGAGCGACGGGCCAGCGTGCCGCGGCCGATGCGGGCGACACCACCGCCATCGCAGACCTCATCCGCCAGCTTGGCGACGAGGACTATGCCGTCCGCGAATCGGCGGCGGACAGGCTCGCTGCGATCGGCGCCGACGCCGCCGACGCCCTCCTGGCCGCCGCAGAGTCGAACGACGATCTCGAGGTGGCGCTCAAGGCCCGCTGGCTTGTCGAGGCCCTGCCCCTCGCCTCGGCGACCGATCCGCCGGCGGTGGCGAGCATCCTCGACCGCTACACCCGCGGCGACTTCGACACCCGCGTGAGCCTGATGCATCGGCTGCTGCGGCTCGACGACGACGTCGGGATCGAGCCGCTGGCGCGAATCGTGAGGCTCGAGCGGACGACGGCGGGTTCACGAATCGCTGCCGCACTGCTGGCTCGCGAATGGCATCCCGACGATCCCACCTGGCGGCCGATCGCCCCGCAGATCGCATCGGGTATCGGCCCGAGCCGTCGCCCGACGGCGCGGCTCCTTCGGGCGCTCGTCGACTGTTCGTCCGCGCCGTCCGCCGCGGCGGTGGACGAGGCGATCGCCGCGGTGCGGCTCCTGGAGCGGCCCGAGGAAGGGGCGTCTGGCATCGCGGTCGGCGACGAGGGCGACGGCACGCTCGGCGACGCGAACACGACTCGCATCTTCCGCCGCATGCTGGCGGAGCTGCTGGCCACCGCCGGTCGCCGCGACGCCGCGGTTGCCGAAGCGGGCCGGCTCTTCGACGCCTGTCGGGGCTCCACCGTGGAAGACGACCTGCTTGCATCCGAGATGGCTTGGCTGGCGGATCATGGTGTGCCGGAGGCGGCGGAACTGCTCAGCGATCGCGTCGCCGCGAACGGTGAATCCTTCGCGCCGCTGGTGGCCTACGCGGCAGCCGTTGGTCACCGCCGCACGGGCGACGAGGCGGCAGCCACGGCTCTCGCCGACCGGGCGGCGACGGCCTTCGGCGAAGCAGGTGTCGATCTCAGCCTTCGGCTGCAGGCTGCCATGCTCTTGGCCCGCTGGGGAGCGCCGGACTGGGCGCTGCGGGAGTATCGCGCGATCGTGGACAACCCGGAGTCACCTCTCGGCGAGCTCGCCCTGACGAGTGTCATGGGGGCCGAGTTTCTCCACGACCAGGGCCGCGACGCCGAGGCGGCGGAGATGCTCCGCGTGGTGCTCGACGGCCGCGGCGGCGACGACACCAACCAGATCCTGATGCGGCTTGAGCGAGATCCGCGTGGCGTGCGGTCGCGAATGCTCTACTTCACCGCCTGCGACGCGGCCAGCCACGGCGACATGACGGCCCATCGCAGCCGGCTCGAGGAGTCGCTCGCCGCCTATCCCAAGGACGTCGACTCCCTGATCGCCTGGTATCGGCTGGGCGACGGCGACGCCGCCCAGCGGGCCGACGCGCGGGCGCGGGTAAGGCAGGCGCTCGAACAAATCGACGAGGAAATCCAGGCAGTGCCCGACGATGCCACCGGCTACAACGAATACGCCTGGCTCGTGGCCAACACGGAGGGCGACATCGGCAAGGCGCTGCGGTATTCGAAGCGGTCGCTGGAGCTTTCCTTCGACAGCCCGAGCTACCTCGACACACTCGCCCACTGCCGCGCCGCGTCGGGCGACGTGGCCGGCGCGGAGCGGACGCAGCTCCTCGCGGTCCGCCAGGAGCCGCACAACGTCACGATCCGCCGCAACCTCGAACGCTTCCGCGAGGCCCGTCGCACACGTTCCCCGTAACCGCAGGTTGAAAACCTGCTCTCCGTTCCCTCACCCATGCCCCGTCGTAGCACAGGTTTCCAACCTGTGCCGAGTTCCGAGCAGGTTGAAAACCTGCTCTACGGTTCGAAGCCCATGCCCTCAGTAGCACAGGTTTCCAACCTGTGCAAAGTTCCGAGCGGGTTGAAAACCTGCTCTCCATTCCCATGCACACCCACCACCTCGCGGTCCGCGACACCCGCCTGACAGTCCACTCATCGGGCAGCGGCCTGCCCGTCGTCCTGCTCCATGCGTTTCCGCTCGACCACGGCATGTGGGAGCGACAGGCACCGCTGACAGAGTCGGTGCGGCTGATCGTGCCCGACCTGCGGGGTTTCGGCGGCAGCGGCTCCGTGCCCGACAGCATCGCCGGGTTTGCCGACGACGTGGCCGCGGTGCTCGACGCGCTCCACGTGGAGCGGCCGGCCGTGATCTGCGGCATCTCGATGGGGGGCTACGTGGCGCAGCACGTGGCGGCACGGCACGCCGACCGGGTGGCGGCGCTGGTGCTCGTGGACACGCGGCTCGAGGCCGACACGCCGGAGGCCCGAACGAACCGCGTGGAGCTGGCCGGCAAGGTGGGTCGGCTGGGCCAGTCGATCCTGGCCGACGCGATGATCCCGCGGTTGCTGGCGGCGGTCCGCAGCGATGCCGATGCCACGGCGATCGCCCGTCGGGCGGAGAACGACGCGCTCCTCCGCGAGATGATCGAACGGCAGCGGGTGCCGACGATCCAAGGGGCGCTGGCGGCGCTTGGCGACCGTCCCGACATGACCGAGGCGATGCGGCACGTTCGAGCCCCCACGCTGCTCGTCGCGGGGGCCGAGGATCAGATCACGCCCCCGGCGTGCCTGGAGACTGCCGAGGAACTGATCCCGAATGCCAAGCTCCTGATCGTGCCGGCGGCGGGGCACCTCGTGCCGCTGGAGGCCCCGGAGATCTTCAATCGGGCGCTGCTCGAGTTTCTCGCGGAAGCGATCCGCGGGTGATCGGGATCGCCCATGATCCTCGCGATCGAGAGAGTGGCGAGTGAAAGCCGAGCGGCCGTGAGGCCGCGGGGCTTCTCCACACGTCCGCGTAAGGCTCTTGGAGAACCCGCCTGAGGGGGATTGATGGTTGATCGAGTATCCTAGGGTGGCCATGACCATGCTCCCCTTTCGCTCACCGACCCCGGACGACGCTGCTGATCTGCGGTTCCGAGAGCAGTGCCAACGCCAACTGGCGCGTTCGGTTGAGACCCGCATGAAATACGGCTTCTGCCGTGTCTCGAGGCCTGGGCTGGATACGCCAACCTCACGGGTTTTTGCCAGTACCCGCGCCTACCGCGAGTGGTGTGCCGCGAACCTGCCCGCCTACCTCGGCTATCAGCCCGCCCCCCCGGAATGAACGATCGCTCGCAGTTCAATCCGTTGCAGGCGCAAGAAGTGGCCGCGGCGTTCGCTGACGCTGGGGTTGATTACCTTTTCATCGGAAAGGGCGGCGCGATCCTCTTGGGTTTTCCGGGCACGACACAGGACGTCGATGTGTTTCCCGCAAAGAATGCAGACAATGGCCGCCGCATCGTCGCCGCCGTTCGCCAACTCGGCTTCGCGATCGACGAAGCGGTCGAACGCGACATCATCGCAGGTAAAGACTTCATCCAGTTGACCGACGGTCCATTTGACCTCGACATCGTCTTTGCGCCCGACGGAATCGAGAGTTTCTCCGAGGCAAAGCGTCGAGCAGTCACCGAGGGAATCTTTCCCGTGGCCAACATCCGCGACATCATCGCCAGCAAGAAGGCGAGCAATCGGATGAAAGATCGGATGGATCTGTACCTGCTGGACCTGTTTCGTATCGAGTACGAACAACGCCACTGACCGGGACGCGGAAAACCGTCAGTTCTCCTCAGCCGCCGCTGATCCCTGCTCTCGCGAAGGCTCCGGAGGCTGCCCGGCGGGCCGTGGACCGACGCGATCGCTCCGCGGGCCGTCCTCAAACCGTGGACCCGGCTCTCCGCGGCTCCGGCTGTCGCCCCGCGGACCCTGCCAACGCGGCCGGCCATCGCCCGGGATCCCTCCTGGCCCCGGCACGCGCGGTGGCATCGGGCCGCCCTCGATTCCTGGCGGAGGGCCGCGGCGTTCGCCCATCCATTCGCGAAACCGCGATCGCCGTTCGAGCCATTCAAGCCGGCCCTCGGGATCGAGTTGCACGATGTTTCTCCGATCCGGTGGATCGCTCGCCGCGATGATCAGGTGCCACAACCGGGCGGCGGCTCGAAGTTCGTCCCGCTTCGGGTCGGCCAGCGCCGACGCCACCGTGGCGAGGTCTCGCCGCTCCGTCGGGTTTAGTTCCTGAAACGCAGCAGCCGACCGCTCGATGGCGTCCCGCTCGTCGCCGGTCATCATGGAAATCGTCATACGCCGCTCGTCGATCAGCGGACGCGCCACGGTTCCCCAGGCATGATCGGCCTCGAGATCGGCGACGGCGGCATCAAACTCCTGCCCCTGGTCCCGCAGCATCTCGGGCGGCATGCGGAGCGGCTGCTGATTGCGGCGGGCGGCGAGCGTCTGCAGAAACTTCACACTCCCGGCCTCCTGAAGGAGCGGCAGGTGCCTGACCAGCGGCAGGGATTCGAGGATCCGCAGATCGGGGTCGGGCACGGTGACGCGGCCAACCACGATCCCCGCGATGAGGCTTCCCGCCACGGCGACCGCAGGCAGCAGCCAGCTACGCCACGACGTCGGCCGGCCGCGTCCCATGCGGAGGGTGTCCCGAGGCGCCGACCGGCCCGTCGTGACAGCGGCCATGTCGATCGTCGAAGCAGCCATGTCGATCGAAGCGGCCGCCCGCGGCAGGGAATCAAGCGCGATCCAAATTTCCCCGAGATCGCTCGCCGGCACGCCGCTTCGCGAGGCATCGCCCGAATGGCCATTCGGTCCTGTCGTATGGCCGTCGTTCATGATGGGTCTCCCTGCAGATACGGCTCGAGCGTGGCGCGGAGCTGGTCGCGGGCCCGAAAGAGGAGCGACTTCACCGCCGGCACGGTGAGCCCCATCGCCGTGGCGATCTCCTCGTAGGAGCACTGTTCAAACTTCGCCAGCAGGACCGCCATTCGCTGCCGTTCGTTGAGCCCGGCAATGGCGTCGCGAACGATCGCCTGCAGCTCCGTCCGGTCGGCGCGCCGCGTCGGCAGGAAGCCGCTGGCGGCGACGGCGATCTGGTCGAGGCCGATCGCCGACGACGAGGC